>PWMI01000072.1 GCA_003558235.1 Candidatus Iainarchaeum sp. | reverse complement strand
GGGCTTTGGATTGGATTGAGCAACTTTATGCGGATGGGATCACTGTTGGATGCAGTGAAGACCCGTTGTTATATTGCCCCAGAAAACCTGTAACTCGGGCTGAGATGGCGGTTTTTCTGGTACGCATCTTTGATTTGCCATAATCACCTGAGTAATCATAGTTATCACCTGTCGATTCTTGTTGATTGTTTGCCGAAACAAACAGCAAGCGAGGTACATAAATCAACAATAGAACATTGAGATAGCTCAGGAAAATAAAAAAACTATAAAACATAATGAGCCCTTAATCCGGTACATCAAAAAAGAAGCCCATCAAACACTAGGTGGGCTTCGACTTTATCCAACATCGGATTAGTTGAGCAGATTAAACACCGTACTGATCAGACGGTCCAAAACCAGCACCCCCCCTGCTGTCGCCAGGCCGTACAGAAACGCGCGCCAATAGCGCTTAAGGGTAAATTTGTTCTTACGGCTTTCACTGGCAATTGCACGCTCCTCCCTGCAAATCTCATCCTGAAAGCATGCGATTGCTTTAGTCAACTCATCTAAGCGCTCGATTCTCAAACGACCCCCTTCCTTCCTCACAAAATCCTCTAACCAGGCCACTTGCACTTTGAAGCTTTTCTCCGGTCCAGGCCGTGCCGGTTTGAGATTTCCCCTCCCCTGGCCCATATCCTTTCAAATTCAGCAAACGCCTTTCACAATTGATCAGAGCAAAACTTCATCCATTGATGGGACTCTAACCATCCCCAAAATCCTCAGCCCATTCCCATATACCAGCTTAATCAGAAAAAGCGCGGCGCTCTTCTCACCCTGACAACCTAAAGTGGTATAATTTGGTGAACTTTATCTCAATTATTCAAGAGGGACTTTGGCCCATTCTAAATCACAGGAGCAAAACACATGAAAACAGTCATTATTGGCGGGGTTGCCGGCGGTGCCAGCACAGCAGCCCGCTTACGGCGCATGGATGAACACCACGAGATCATCATGCTTGAACGGGGACCCAACGTCTCCTTTGCTAACTGCGGCCTGCCCTACCACATCGGTGAGGTGATCACAGCGCGCGAGAAATTGCTGGTCGTCACACCAGAAGACCTCAAAGCGCTGCTCAATATCGACGCCCGGGTCAACAATGAGGTTATCCGCATCAACCGCGCTGAAAAGACAGTCACCATACGCGACCTCGAATCTGGCCGCACTTACGACGAAAGCTACGATAAACTCGTCCTCTCCCCGGGGGCGGCACCGATCATCCCATCCCTACCCGGCGTGGAACTGCCCGGGGTGTTCACCCTGCGCAACCTGCCCGATATGGACCGCATCAAGTCCTTTGTCGACCAGAAGAGACCCTCCCGGGCCGTGGTCGTTGGCGGCGGATACATCGGCGTGGAGGTCGCCGAGAACCTCCATCACCGCGGCCTGCAGGTCACGTTGATCGAGCTGCTCAACCAGGTCATGGCACCGGTCGACTACGAGATCGCTGCACTTGTTCATCAACATTTAAATTTCAAGAAGATCCGCCTGGCCCTCGGTGACGGGCTGAAGGCCATCTCCCAGGGTGAAAACGGCTGGCTGCATGTCGAGCTTGCCAGCGGGCGCACAGTGGACGCCGAGATGCTGGTGCTCTCGATCGGTGTACGCCCAGAATCCCAGTTGGCCGCAGATGCCGGTCTGGACCTTGGTGTACACGGCACTGTCGCCACCAACGAACACATGCAAACCTCCGACCCGGACATCTACGCCGTTGGCGATGTATGCGAGGTGACCCACCGCATCACCGGCCAGGCGACCCACCTGGCATTAGCCGGCCCAGCCAGCCGCCAGGGGCGCACCGTCGCAGATCATATCTGCGGTCGTTCAACCGCCTTCAAGGGCGTGATCGGCACCTCGGTCGTCAAAGTCTTCGACCTGACCGTCGCCTCGGTCGGTTTGAACACCAAATCCCTCACAGAAGCTGGCATCCCCTTCTCCAATGTGATCATCCACGTCGCCAACCACGCCGGGTACTACCCGGGCGCATCCCCCATGACGCTCAAGCTGCTCTATGATGATCAAGGGAAAATCCTCGGCGCACAGGGAGTCGGACTGGCGGGCGTCGATAAACGCATCGATGTGCTGGCTACCGCTATCCATGCCGGTCTGACGGTCTACGACCTGGAAGAGCTGGAATTGGCCTACGCGCCGCCCTTCGGCTCCGCCCGTGACCCGATCAACATCCTCGGTTTCACCGCCGGCAACGTCCTGCGCGGCGATGCCAAGGTGATGACCTGGGAGCAGGTCGACCGTCTCGACCGCAACCAGACCACTCTCCTCGATGTGCGCCTGCCGGAAGAATTATCCCTGGGACGCATTGACGGTTCCATCCATATCCCTTTGCAGCGGCTGCGCCAACAGGTCAATGAGATCCCCAAGGACCGACCGGTGCTGGTCTACTGCCAGACGGGGCAGCGCTCCTATTTTGCCACCCGCGCCCTCAACCAGTTGGGCTTTGATGCCTATAACCTAACCGGCGGCTATAAAACCTACGCGCATGCGGTGGGACGCCAGTCCAATTTCGATGTCTACGAGCACGTCACCATCGACAGCCGTGAGGAGCTGCGGGAGATCCCACCCACCGCGCTGGTCTCTGGCCAGGAGTTCACCGTCGATGCCTGCGGGCTGCAGTGCCCGGGGCCGATCCTCAAGCTGTACAACAAGATCAAAGAGGTGAACGAGGTCGATATCGTCACCGTCCAGGCCACAGATTTTGGCTTCACCAGCGACGTCGAAGCCTGGGCTAACTCCACCGGCAACCGCCTGCTCTCGCTTGATACCGAAAACGGCGTGATCGTGGCAAAGATCCAAAAAGGCATCTCTAAAGCAGCGGCTGAGGCAGCCGTTTCAGGCAAAAACAAAACCCTGGTGATCTTCTCCGGGGATATGGACAAAGCCATCGCCGGCTGTATCATCGCCAATGGCGTGATCGCCTCGGGGCACGAAGCCTCGATGTTCTTCACCTTCTGGGGGCTGAACCTGCTGCGTAAAAACGAGTCAGTCAAAGTCAAGAAAAACATGGTCGAGCGCATGTTTGGCTGGATGATGCCGCGCGGTACCCAGAAAGCCAAGCTCTCCCAGATGCATATGGGCGGGTTGGGCACCGCCATGATCAAGGGCATCATGAAGAAGAAAAACGTCGATTCCCTGCCCGAGATGCTGCAAACCGCCATCGACAACGGCGTCCGCATCCAGGCCTGCCAGATGTCAATGGACCTGATGGGCATCAAGCTCGAAGAGCTGATTGACGGCATCGAAATCGTCGGCGTGGCCACCATGCTGGCGGCATCGGACGAATCAAATGCGGTGATATTTATTTAGGTGAATGGTGAACAGTGAATAGTGAATGGTGAGTAGGAAGTCGGTAGAACTCAGTTGGTAGAACTTAGTTAGTAGAACTTAGAATTATCTTTACAAAGCTCTAAGTTCTAAGCTCTACCAACTACCCTCTGTGTCTATAATAATGAGACAACTGACCCCAATAATTTAGAGTATAGGGCGAAGGAGAAAAAAATATGTCTCAAGAAGAAAAAAACATAAACCCACCTGACCCAGAAGTGCTCTCC
>PWMI01000081.1 GCA_003558235.1 Candidatus Iainarchaeum sp. | reverse complement strand
CACTCGCTGGTCAATAATCCATGTACGGGACAGCAGCGATCCGTTGGGACGGAATCTGTCGATACGGGAGAGACGTTCATTGCGTCTGTCTATTACCAGGCTGTTATGTACCCACGGGTAAGGCTCTTCTCCATCTTCGAGTTCGAGTGAATCTATCATCCACATGGGCGGGAATTCGACGGGTTCGGTTGTGCCCACCGCCGAGTAATTCCAGTGTGCAGGATACCCACGCAGGGTCTGGAACCGCTCCTGAAACAGCCCCTCGATGTTGAACACATTCGCAATCTCTACAGGAGATAAATGTATGCGGTTATCAACCTTTTCGTAAGGTTTGAGATACTCTCCGCTGTAAGATAAATTCATAATGGGCATATTTACCTCGTAGTAATGTCCGTCCCCTATAACGGAGATATCGCCTCCGCGGGCATGTGACATCTGGATACGGACGGACGCGAGGGTTGGACGGCCGCTGATGGATTGTTTTTTTATCGCAAGCCTGCCCGACATGTTCAGTTGTGGTGGGCTGTGCAATATCGGACTAATCAGTGCCATCTCTACATCCGCCGTGAGGGTCTGAATGGCCCGGCTGTTTTGTGTCAGGTTCCTTTGGAGGGCCTCAAGTTCCTTCTCTACAGGCTTCGCACGGTCCGGACCCAGTTGTATTTCATAGGGCTGGCCGTGCCGACATCCAGTAAACAGGAGCATAATTAGCCCGATTAGCAGCGACATACGCCAGAGATTTGCTTTTGATAGATTGACTGATTTCATATAAATACCTCCATCACACGATTTCCGTGCCGGTCATATCATATATCCATTTTATATTTTCACGGTTATGCGCAACCAGTTCCTCGGGATTGAAAAACCGATTTATTTCCACCACCGCAGCTTCCAGACTGTCGCTGCCGTGTATTAGATTGTATCTGTTACTTAGAGCGTAATCTCCTCTTATCGAGCCGGGCGGGCTGTCGCCTCCGAAAGTCCGGCCCAGCATATCTCTGACTACCCGCACCGCATCCTTTCCCTCCAGGACCATAACGAGTGAAGGACCGCTTGTCGTATATCGCACCAGTGGTTCAAAAAAATCCTTGTCCTCATGAGCGGCATAATGGCTTCGGGCGAAGTCTTCTGTAATGCAGGTCAATTTCATGCCGACGATAACAAATCCCCTTTTTTCAAATCTTGAAATGATCTCTCCCGCCAGGCGGCGTACCAGGGCATCGGGTTTCAAAAAAACGAGGGTGCGTTCCAAAGGCATTGTTTCACTCCTGTTGAAATTACGTATAACACATCAGTACTATGGCCAAACTGCAACTTATAACAACACTACATCATAAACCTATCGATGTCCCTGAGTCAAGGTTCCATGAAAGTCGTTCTCAATTGTTCGAGGTAAACGGTGCGCACCAGGGCAAAAAATTCCCTGTAATACTCCGTGCGGTAATCTGGATACGTTGTCGCAAGCGGTTCAAAACCTCCGCGACGCCACTTGAGCGTAAGCTCGGCATAAATGCCTTCTAGCAGGTATATTCTGTGAGCATAATCCTTTGTGGTGGCCAGTACCAGCTTGCTGTGACAGACGTAGCCGGGATCAAGGTTTACAACCCGGCCAGTCTGAACTCTTTCCCGTGCAGTTATCCCCCGCTCCATCTCGTTGGTTAATATCTTTATCCTGGCCAGATTCGCCGGGTCAGCCGGCTCGCGGAAGCTGTAGATGCGCCTTTTAAGCCCGACACCCATCTCATCGCTGTAATAGTCGGTAAACTCGAAATCCCAGGTCTCGCTGGTCAGGTCGACAGGGCCGAATTCCGCCTGTAACATGCCTTCTGCCGCTTCAAAATGGATTTCTTCAGCCGCAAGGGCGGGACAGATAAGCTTAACCGGCCGGGCTTTTTCAATCGTTCCCATGATCAGGATGTTAATCGAAAATGATAAGGTAGTAATTTAAGATAGAAACGATGGTCGTTTTACTTTCGCAGATACCGTTCGTCGCCGCTGGGACAGACCCTGTGAAATAATTGCAAGAATGCCGGTGTTCCGAAGCAACCTGCGATTCCGTTCTTTGCATGCTTTATTATGAACCTGCGGGTGCAAGAATGCAAATGCAAGGGGGGGGAGATCGAACACGCTTGATTTTGAAGCGCAGGTCAAATAAACTGGATATGTAATTCGGTGTGATTGCTTTAATAACTTAGCGTGTGCACATCGACAACATTTTGTCGATGTGCGCAAAATAAAGTTTCTTTCTGTACTATCCTTTTTTCTTTTTCATTAAAACTTTTTCAAGTTCTTTTTTGAAAAGTTTTATTATGGTATGGTTATGACGATTTCTTCCAGGTTAATCTCCTATTATTTTGACGTGATCGGCGGTAGGCGCAAGACGCTGGATGCCCGCCTGACAGGCGCTTTTCTGGCGGTGCCGGCCTATTGCCTTTGGCTGCCGGTCTCGGCGCTTTTGCGGTGGGCCAGGCTGAGAGGACCTTTCCCGCCTTATCGCCCCGATTGCCCCGTGATAAGCGTGGGTAATATAACGGCCGGTGGTACCGGTAAGACACCCATGGTTGAGTGGCTTTGCGGTATCCTGACCGGTTTGGACCGCAGGCCTGCCTTGCTGACCCATCACTACCGCGCTGCCGGGGAGTCGATGAATGATGAATCCAGGCTCCTTGCCGGTCGCTGTAAAGGGGCGCAGGTGCTGTCGGGGAAAAAACGGGCCCGTCTGGCACGCAGGGCGCAGGAAGAGGACCTGGCCGATTGTCTGCTGCTCGATGACGGGTTCCAGCATTTAGCCCTCGCGCGTGACCTCGATATTGTGCTGATTGATTGCCTCCAGCCTTTCGGATACGGGCACCCGCTGCCGCGGGGAATGCTCCGAGAACCACTCTCTTCACTGAAAAGAGCCGATGCAGTAGTGTTGACCCGGTCTGACCTCGTGGATGAGGAGCGTAAAAAAAACATTCGTGATCGCATAATACAGATAGAAAAGAATATGCCTGTCTCAGAAGCTGTCCATGCACCTGTCAAGCTTATAGATACCGGTTCCGGAAATTCACTTGCCCCTGAGAAAGCGAAAAACATTAAGGCCGTGCTTTTCTGCGCCCTCGGGAATCCAGGCGCGTTCAGGGCCACTGCTGAAAATATCGGTGTCAGGGTCCTGGATCACTCCGTGTTCCGTGATCATCATCGATATTCAGAAAAGGAATTGGCAGGCATCTCGAAGAAAGCCGAAAAACTCGGCTGCGAAGTCGTGCTGACCACGGAGAAGGACTATATCAAGATAGGTGATATGTGGACCGGTGCTATACCACTGTTTGTCCTCAGAGTGGCTTTCCGGTTCGTCCGGGGTGAACAGCATCTGAAAAACATGATCACAAATTGTGTTCGTGGAAACCAATAGGCGCTTAGTCGGCGCACATCGTTAACAAATTGAGGATGTACGAAAAAGAATGAATGTCCAATATCAAACACCCAATATCCAGTGACGAAGGAAAGGAATTGGCGCTTGACGATATTTCGACAAGTGATTTTAAGTTATAGATAAAAAAGTTTTAAGTGTTAAGTTTCAAGTCTTCAGCAAGCCAGGCCGTTTCCCCACCGTGCCCTGTGCCGGTGGT
>PWMI01000005.1 GCA_003558235.1 Candidatus Iainarchaeum sp. | reverse complement strand
CGAAAGGCGTAGTCATCAATGACCTCCAAAGTCACCGTCCCGCCATTCCAGCGCATCCAACGCGGCACGACCCGCGTTATTTCTGTGTTGCTCAGCTCGTCATGAAACCGATAGGCGACATCGGCCGTGGTGACCGGTTCGCCATCGGACCAGCGCAGGCCCTGGCGAATGGAGGCCTCAAACACCAGCCCGTCATCGCTCATGGAAAAGCTCTCCAGCACCCCCGGCTGACTAGGGCCAGCCAGGCCGCTGAACGTATCGAACTCTGCCGATGCCGGTCGGGTCATCAGGTTAGAATTGTTGATGTGCCGCTGGTAGATATCACTCGCAACATTTAAGTCTGTGTAGCGCAGCGTTCCACCATACTCACCGATGGTACTCAACGGAATCTGGACCAGCGGATTAACGGGAAGCCGCTCGCTAACCGGAGGCAGTTCACCGGTCGCCACCTTTTCTGCCAGCATGGGCGACTCGTGAAACACATCGATACTTTCTCCCGCTGCCGCCTCATAATCCGCCAGATTATAGTGTCCCCGCTCCACATCTTGCCAACTGGCTAGCGCCACACCCGATAGCGCCAACAACAACACCAAGCCAAGACTCCAGATTAGCCCTCTCATTCGCCAACAACCCCACATAGTTACGCCTCCCTCAATCTTTTGAAGTGGTTTTCATTTGCCAATAGAGACATATTCGCCATTGCTTTGACACACCCCTACGTGTTTTCGTTCAATTCAACACAATTTCGCTTCCTCCATCATTTCTCTTTCCTGATACCAGCAAGTCTGCTATCATGAGAGGTGAGTCCAAACCCAGGATTGGAAGTCATAGACCCCATGCCGGAAGGCAGGGGCCTGTAAAAGCCCCGCTATGACCCGCCTAAGCCTGAACAGGCTACGTTATCCCGGTCATGATACCCTGGAGTGCTTCTCCAGCTCCAGGCTCTATCATCCAACATCAAACAGCAAGTAGGGGTTTACGAGCAGTGTGCTGGACTCAACAAGACGGTAATTCTTTTGGGCGAGCTTCACCACAAACCGGGGATCAAGGAGAAGCTAGATGGTAGAAGGGCACTTCGCCTGCAGTCCATTCCTTAACCCGAACACTACCCATCACTGCCATCAGCACCGAACACGTGAAGTTTGATACGCAACTCATGCAAAATCCTGGTATAACTGGCCTTGCGTATCAACAAGGGGAACTACTTGGTTACGAAGTGCGCGAATACCTTCTGGAGAAGGGGTACAGAACATGTGCCTATTGCAGCGAGGACAATATCCCATTGGAGATAGAGCACATAGTCCCAAAATCCCGGGGTGGGAGTAACCGCATCAGTAATCTTACGATAGCTTGCAGACGCTGTAACCAGAGAAAACGCACTATTTTGATGCCTGCTGTGTGGGTGCCAGTACACCAACTACAATAAACATCACCCAAAACTTTGTTTCAATTTGGTCTGCTGTAGGCCGTGGAACCAGGAAGATTTGCAACACGGATACGTATGGTTTTCCCAAGAGCCACCGGACAAGAAAAAAGCAGTTTTTTGGTTTTCAGACAGGGGATGCAGTCGTTGCCAACATCCTGCGGGGCAAATACAAAGGCAGATATGTAGGTAGGGTAGTGGTACGAACCAGCGGCTATTTTGATATCAAGGCGAGTAATGGTAAGCGCATTTGCCAGGGCATATCCTGGCGATATATGCGGCCAGTACAAAGAAACTCGGGTTGGCAACACGATAAGAAAGGAATAGCGGGCTAACGCCCGCCGCCGCTTTCCTCCCCATACCTGAAGGCAGGGGCATCTCGCGGCGTTTGGTGAAAAAATGAGAAAACCCAACATAGTGATTCTGTTCGCCGACGACTTAGGCTACGGCGACGTATCCTGCCTCAATCCTGAAGGCAAGATCCCGACACCGCATATTGATGGACTCGCCCGCGATGGCATGACGTTTACGGACGCGCATTCCTCGTCGGCAGTGTGCTCGCCCTCGCGCTACAGCCTGCTGACCGGCCGTTACAACTGGCGTTCGCCTCTGCAGAAGGGCATCGTTAATCCCTACGGCGATCCTTTGATATCTCCTGACCGATCAACCATAGGCAGCGTCCTTCAAAACGCGGGCTACTACACAGCCTGTATCGGAAAATGGCACCTGGGCATGGGCTGGGAATTCGATGCTAACGAGGATTTTCTGCCCCCTGGACCGCCCAAGCAAACTCGCACGGCCACAGCCTCCCAGCGTGTCCTCTGGTCCAAGGCATTCAGCAGACCGACTACCGGAGGCCCGACGACGCGTGGCTTCGACTATTACTTTGGGGTCGATGTCCCTAATTGGCCGCCCTACTGTTATATCGAAAACGACCGGACCATTGGTACGCCGTCGGAGTTTCTGCCCGCGCGGCTCTTTGAGGAAAATCTCGCAAGCCTACCCGGACCAGCCATGCCCTACTGGCACTTCGAACAGCTGCTGCCCACCTGGGCGGAGAAGGCCGACACCGTGATCAAGCGCTGCCAGGATGAAGAACAGCCTTTCTTCCTGTATGTACCTTTCACATCACCACACACTCCCCTGTCCGTCAACAAACCGTGGATAGGGAAGAGCGGACTGGACAACCTCTACGCCGATCTCGTCATGGAAACCGACCACACCGTCGGCTGCATTCTGGAGTCCCTGGAAGTCCACGGTGCGGCGGAGAACACTATGGTTATTTTCGCCAGCGACAATGGCTGCGCGCCGTACATCGGCAAGGCCGATCTGGAGGCCCAAGGACACTACCCCAGCGCCCAGTACCGCGGCTGCAAATCGGATATCTGGGACGGGGGCCACCGCATCCCGTGCGTCGTGCGCTGGCCCCGGGCCATCACACCCGGGCAGACATGTGACACGCTGGTCTGCCTGTCTGATATATTCGCCACCTGCGCGGCCTTGGTAGAGCAGCCCCTGGTTAACGATGCCGGCGAAGACAGTTTCAACCTGCTGCCGGCGATGCAGGGAGGAACAAAACCTGTACGCGAGTATGTGGTTCACCATTCCATGACCGGGAAGTTCGCGATACGCGATGCGGTGTGGAAACTGGTTCTGTGTCCGGGTTCGGGCGGTTGGGCCAAGAGTGATGCCGAAGCCGCTGCAGAGGGTTTGCCGCTGGTACAGCTGTACAACATGGAAATCGATCCCGGCGAAAAGAAAAACCTGGAGGCCCAACACCCCGAAAAGGTGCGAGACATGCTCCAGGTTTTGCGGACCATTGTCAGCGAGGGACGCAGTACGCCTGGCCCCTCGCTCGCCAACGATGTGCCGGTCGATATCTGGAAGCTGGACACAATGCCCGGTGTGTCCCCGGACGCTCTCAGCGACTACTAACCACGACGGCGATGACCATGCGAGTTCACCGAGATGCTGTCACGCTCCGTCTACTCGCTGCGAAAGAACATCTGCTCCATGGGTTGGTAGGCCGGTACCGAATAGCCTCGATCCGCGACGTTGCCAAGACGCACGGACGTTACAAGCGGGTGCCGCATTTCCTCAACGATTATGATGAAGGGTAGATACTCGGTCACCCACTGCCGCAAACTGACAGCGATCTCTTGGTTCGCAGGGGAGCCGGGGAATACCCCGTCATTGGTCTCCCGCAGACGGTAGGCTTCCTTAGCACAAT
>PWMI01000001.1 GCA_003558235.1 Candidatus Iainarchaeum sp. | reverse complement strand
TTTTTTCAGGGTGTCCACGAAGGGCAGCAGTATGTTTTCCCCGAGTTTGTGGGCTTCTTCCTTAAGTTCATCTCCACTCAATCCTTTTTCATGAGCTTGAAATGCTTCACGAACTATCCTACGGAGTATGAAGTCTCTTCCGTAGTCTCCCCAGAAAGTGAAAGCGTAGTTCAGCTCTGAGTTGCTCGAATCATTTGAAGTGTACTTAAACTGTTTTTCCATATCTTTAGACTTCAGAACCACGCCTTCTCTCCCTTCTTTACCTATCTCCCTGACTAATTGAAGTACTCTACATCCATCGCTTGGATCGAAGACCCCAAGTGAATTTGTTTTCTTTATCCCGTGTTTTTCAAGGAGCCTGTGCTTTTCATCGATCTTTTCAGCTTTCCCCGTGTACTTGTTCCTTATATCGAAGACGTAAAAACCAAATTCATCTTCCTCGGGGTACTCTTTCTCCACGTAGGGGTTGTTCTGCCCGATCACTTCTCCGCAGAGCATTAAATCAGGGTTTTCTTTGAAGAAGGAGGACTCTTTCTCTGACTTCAAAGAGTAGTTTGTGTATGGGCAGTTCAATCCACCCCGTGTTAACGCCTTCACGTCATCGAAGACCTTTGCTAAGCGAACGTTGTATCCATTGAGCTTCTCTTCAACGTGGATGGGGGAGTCAAAGTTCTTCTTCATCCCTCTCTCAATCATGAGGATTCTTTCTATCTTTGGAAACCCTCTCACAATATCTACTTCGAACTCGTTTTCATCATTCTCCATGAAGAAGACATTCGTGCCTTTCTGAACCCCTCCAACGTGCCTCCTGAACCTTATGTAAGAAGGATAGTCCTCCATGAACTTCACGGCCCCTGAATCAAGGTACTGCTCTATCTTACCTTCACCTAGATTCAGTTTAGATTCTACTTCTCTTCTAACGCTTTTTTTCTCAAGTGGCTCGGGGTATTTTTCTTCGACCATCTTCAAATCCTCTTCACCTTCTTCCTCTTTCGCAGTTGATGCATAGTCCTTTTGATGGGTTGTAGTGTTCGGGGCAGACCCTCGCTCCACACGCTTTGCAAGCGTTTAAATTAAGAGAGGGCTTATTACATACGTAACATAAACCTACAACATCGTTCATGGGACTCGATTAAAATGAATCTATCATCATATAAAATATTTTCCTTCATGGGAATAGATGTAGAGCTTCACTGGAGCTTTATACTGTTCCTGGTGGCTTTATTTATCCTAGATACTACTTTCTTCTTCATATTGGTAGTTATATTCACTTTCGTAACGATACATGAATTGTGTCACTCTGTAGTTGCCATCAGGAACGGCATGGAGGTTAAGAGGATAATCATGATACCTATAGGGGGGATGGCACAGATAGAGATGAGTGATATGACTCCGTGGATGGAGTTCAAGATGGCGATGGCGGGACCCATGTTCAACTTCGCTGCAGCAGGAGTATTATTCCTCTTTAGTTTAGCACTTGGGATTCCACTGATAGAATGGGTATCATCTTTCCTTTCAGCCCCTGCTGAGTTCTCTTTACCGATATTGAGTTCCCTTATCTTCTATTCCTTCTACGCTAACATTATCCTAGGAGCTTTTAACCTCTTCTTCCCAGCCTTCCCACTTGACGGGGGTAGAGTCCTGAGAGCACTCCTCGCGATGAGGTACCCGTACCTAAAGGCCACGGAGATGGCCAAGTACATCAGCTACCTCATGGCAAGTTTACTTTTCTCCATTGGGCTATTCGGAGTTTTACTTGGTGGAGGAGGAGGGATATGGATAATGGCCATAGCAATCTTCATAGGCCTCGGGGCAACAGGAGAATACAAAGCACTGGTAGTGGATACGGTAGTTTCAAAGATAGAAGTAAACGAGATAATGAGCAAAAACTACCCCGTGCTAGATCCAAGGGACTCCATCGAAAGATCTCTGAACAAACTGCTAAGGTTCCGCAGACCCAACAGTTTGATAATCGGGGAAAAACTCCGTATAATGGACTTCAACAAACTTAATGAAGTTAAGAGGACTGAATGGAGACTCATGCCTGTTGATGTGGTCTCTAGGACAGTTAAAAGCTTTAGGGAAGAACAGAATATGCGTGAGATATTCCGATACATGTCCAACGAAGGAGTGGATCTAGTTCCAATAGTGGAAGAGGAAGAGAAAAGAAAAATAATAAAAGGTGTAGTATACTTAGATGACCTGCGGACGATAGTTCGAACGACCAAGAAAACAGGTAGGATATAGATGAATAAAAAGATCCGGAAAGCATACAAGAGAATAAAGAGCCTGGAAGTGCAGGGAGCCACTGATGTAGCCATATTCGCCGTGGACTCCTTGAGAAACTTGAAAGATAAAAAGGAACTAGAAGAAGCCACGAAGTACCTAGAAGAATCACGTCCAAATGAACCATTGATGAGAAATGGATTCAAGTTCATCAAGGAAAGGGTAGCGAAAGGAAAGCAGATTGACGATGCTGTCAAGGAATACAAGGGAATAGTGAGGGACTCAGTAGCAAAAATCACGGACGCAGGAATGAGCTTTATGTTTGACGGGGTAACCATCTTCACCCACTGCCGATCTAGCCTCGTGGAAAACATAATACTAAAAGCACATGAAAAAGGAAAGATAAAGAGAGTGATAGTAACAGAGACACGGCCACTTTACCAGGGCAGAAAGACAGCCAGAAGACTATCTAAAGAAGGAGTCCCCGTAACTCTATGCGTTGACTCAGCTAGAATCTCCCTACTCAAATCAGCAGATCTCGCAATTGTGGGCGCAGATGTAATCACCAGTAAAGGAGAAATATTCAACAAAGTAGGCACGAAGAGTTTTGCACTAGCAACGGAGTACGAAGCACCTATGGATTTCCTCGTGGCTTCGCAACTCCTGAAGTTTGACCCGCGAACCTTGAAAGGAAACGAGAAAATAGAAGAAAGAAAAGAGTCCGAAGTATGGAAAAAACCACCGAAAGGAGTAGAAATACGAAACCCCGCGTTTGATATTGTTCCCCCAGAACAGATAGACTACATGGTGACTGAAGAAGGAGTCATAAATCCTTTCAATGTTGTGGATACCGCGAAGAGGGTCTACCCATGGATTTTTGAAGAGGAGGGAGAGAAAAAGTGAAGTACACCTTCAAAGTCAAGCCATTCGACTTCTCAACAAAGGGAAAAGGGACAGTTGTACTGCACAGAAGCGATGCCGAAGAAATGAACATCTCTTCTTTGAACAGAGTTAGAGTAACTACGAATGGAAAAGAAGAAGTGGCGATAGTAGACCTAACCGAAAAACACCTGGAAAAAGGACAAGTAGGCACCTTTGAAGAGATAACGAAAGCATTATCCCTGAAAAAGAATCAAAAGATACAGCTCGAGCCAGTTGGAGAACCCGAATCAGTCAGAGTAATACGGAGAAAGCTGGAAGGGTACGTGATTAGTGATGAAGAGATAGAGATGGTTATAAAAGACATTATGGAGGAAAGATTAAGTGATATAGAGCTCACTGCATTCATACTATCTCTCTACACAAAGGGGATGGTGAAGGAAGAAGTAGTAGGACTAACTAAGTCCATAGTAAGATCCGGAGAAACTTTAAACCTAAAAGCAAGAAGAGTCATGGACAAACACTCAATAGGCGGGGTCCCCGGAAACAGGA
>PWMI01000032.1 GCA_003558235.1 Candidatus Iainarchaeum sp. | reverse complement strand
CGCTAGGATAGTCCAAAAACTAGAAGACGTAGAAGACGAATTAAACCACCTAATAGGAACCACAGGCATGATTCCAGACAGATACTCCCCCGAAAGAAGCTACATAACACCAAAAAATATCAGGGAAAACATAGAAAAATTAGAAGGAGAAGTAGGACTCTTACTTGGAAGAGAAGGAATAGGACTGACCAACGAAGAACTAATGAAGTGCAACACAGTGATTCACATCCCCACAAATCCAGATTACCCCGTGATGAACATAACTCACGCCGCCACAATCATACTATATGAATTAAGGGACAATGAAGGGACTAATTCAAGCAAAGTAGATGAAGACAAAGTAAAAACAGTTATAAATTACTTCAACGAAGCTATAGATAACTTAGAGAACATAAGAAAGCCTGAAGAAGTTAAAAAAACGTTTGAAAGAACAATAAACAAGTCATTCCTGCAACCAAAAGAAGCCAATTCGCTAATAACAGCACTCAGAGAGATAAACGAAAAAATCTCCTGAACGAAATCTTTATAAATACTTTCCTACTTCTCTTATACCAGGTGTCTTGATGAATTCAAGAGACCACAACGGTGACGAAGGTGAAAAAATGCCGCTAATGACACAGATAATGAAAAAATGTGAAAGTGAAGCCCAACAAAAAATAGCTGAAGCGAAGAAACAGAACAAGGATACAATACGGCAGTATGACTCCGAAAACGATGGAGGAGAAGTACTACACGATCCAAAAGCAATTAAAAAAGAAGAAGAAGCAGAAATAGACATAAAAAAAGAGATAGAAGAGAACGGATTCCTAGAAGATACCTCAGAAATAAGCATAGATCCAGAGGAGATACTTAACAGGAAGAAAGACATAAAGGAACTCTATACAAGTGTTCTTAAATTGAACAAAGCTCTTGAAAGAGTAAAGAAGTACCCCGAATTAATGGAAGAAGTAGAAGAACTCAGAAAAGAGAACAAGCGACTTAAGAACAACGGGCGAGTTGGAGCAACACGAGATAAGAGAGTGGGATCAATCCTACCAAGATGATAGGAATATATATTGCAATCCACAATAAAGAAACATGGGCCTAGCGAGCACTATATTCCAAGACATATGGAACGCAATAGAGGACGTAGTAACGTTCTTCGTTGTATCCTTCCTACTGGTATTCATCCTCGGAGTGATATGGGGAATCCACTTTCAGGGAACAGAGTTCCTATGGTGGCCAATTTACCTGCTATTTGTGATAATGCTGATTAAAGCCGGAAAAGATATGACCAAGAAAAAGAAGTAGCTTCGAAAATCAAGGGTAAGCCGTTCAGAACTCAAAATCAATTTCATCCCAACTGGTCAACTAGCCTGGTGTCCTCATCACGGCCACATCAAACTTATAAACATCCTCATTATTATCTATTCAAAGTGAAAAGGAGAAGCAAAAATGAACTTGAAAATAACCATCCCCCTGGTAGTGCTCTTACTCTCAATACTACTAGTTCCACTAGCTGCTTCTTACGAAACCAACGAACTAACCGAGGAAGAAAGAGTGGGTGAGCTACCCACACACCTCGTGGCGTACGTAACCATAGTGGGGATAACCATAGTGACCCTCCTAGCTTTTTGGCTTCTCTCACAGTACCTCAACGAGAGACTGGAAAAAAAGGAACCCAAAATAAAGATGGAAACAGAGATAGAAGACTGGTGAAACTCGAGAAGTATTAATGCCTAGACAGCGTCCTGCTTTTCCCACTGATAGTAGTACTCGGCAGATCGCTGGAGAGCTTAACTTCAGGGTTCGAAATGAGTCCTGGTGTAGCCCCTCCGCTATGGCCGTCAGACACTACTTTATTGAACACCCTGTTTTATAAACATAGGGGAAACATTATTAAGCGAAAAAACGTTATACAGATGAGAACATGACGCTCGAAAAACAGAGATTTGTGATAGACACTTCGGCTCTCACCTCCATGGGAGATACCAAGAAGGAGATAAACGAAAACATCCGTGAAATCATCGAATTGATAGCCAAAGCAAAGAAAGCCAATATAACTTGCTATACCCCACCGAGCGTGTGGCTAGAGATGGAAGGGATACTCAGAAATAAAGGCATAACCCCCGAAGAAGTGAACAAACTCAACTCGTGGTTGATACAGAAATCCCCCAGTAGAGCAGAACTCAAGGTACCCGCGGAGTTCATCTACCAGTACATCATGGAGATAAGAAAAAGGATGGACAAAGGACTTCGTGAAGCTGAAAAAGCAGTAACCAAGAAAGATAAAGGGGAACCCATGGAAAAAGTGATAAGGGACCTAAGAGACAGCTACAGAAGCTCCCTGAGACAGGGAATAGTTGACTCCATAGAAGACCTAAGCGTACTGCTCCTAGCGAGGGAATTAAATGGAGGCATAGTCGCAAAAGACCTAGGTATAGAAGACTGGGCCACCAAGTGGGGCATAAGGTACATCGAAGCAGAAGCGTTCCCAACATTGATAAAGGAATATCTGAAGAGCCTCGATTAAGATTCTATCCTTTACTTTTAAGTTTAAACTCACGCACATTAGGTTTTTCCTCAGTAGAATACTCCTCCAGAACCACTCTACGCATCTCTAAGGGCTTAACTTCGTTGTATAGGTCTAACGCAGAGTTCAGTTTCTTCCTTGATTCAGCGTAAAGAGTCATGACTCTCTGCCCTCTCTCTACTTTGTCTCCTTTCTCAACATCTAGGTATATGCCTGCTCCTTTGTCCGTAGGAGCTCCCGCTACCTTCCCTATTTCAGCCAAAGCATTTGTGTTCAAGTAGTGTATCCTCCCTCTCTTCCTGGAGTGGATTTCCTCCACGTACTTCCCTAGCTTTACCTGTTCAGGAGTAATTTCAGGATCTCCTCCCTGGGCTTTTATTATTTCTCTGAACTTTTTCTCCGCTAGGCCGCTTTCAAGTATCTTCTTAGCTTTAAACCTGCCCCTTCCTTCCTGAGCTTTTCCACCTATCTCGAGTAGAATTCCAGCCATCTCCAGAGATTTCTGCACAAGATCATCTGAAACTCTATCTCCTCTAAGTATCCTTAGGGCCTCCCTTGCTTCTAATGCAGGACCAATTGCGGCACCTATAGGATCATAACCAGGGGTAACGATACAGTGAACCTCCATATCCAACTTTGAACCTAGATCCATAAACTGGTTGGCCAGTTCCTTAGCTTCCTCTTTACCCTCTATCTTAGCTCCTTTACCTATTGATATATCTATTAACACATGCGTAGCGCCCACCGCCTTCTTCTTAGCTAGTATAGATGCTAAGAGTACTCCTCTAGGATCGATGCTCAGAGGATGCCTAACCCTTATCAGTTTATCATCAACGGCAGCTAGCTTGGTTGATCCTCCCCATGTTACGCATCCCCCTACTTTCTTCGTGATATTTTTAATCTTTTTCACAGGCAGATTCACGGGAGCTAGTACCTCCATTGTATCTGCTGTTCCTGCTGGACTTGTTATCGAACGTGAACTTGTTTTAGGGATCATTAGGCCCGCTGCAGCTACTATCGGGACTATTAAGAGGGTGGTCCTGTTTCCGGGGACCCCGCCTATTGAGTGTTTGTCCATGACTCTTCTTGCTTTTAGGTTTAAAGTTTCTCCGGATCTTACTATGGACTTAGTTAGTCCTACTACTTCTTCCTTCACCAT
>PWMI01000052.1 GCA_003558235.1 Candidatus Iainarchaeum sp. | reverse complement strand
TTTTAACCGCGTTCACTTCGAACTTCTCGAAGTTACTGACTTTGTAGTTTGTTAATACCAGTTTTCCTTCGTCTTGTAGTTTCCCCATGTTTAGTCCGAAAACATCGGAGTACCATTCTACGTCCGTGTTGTATCTTTGTAGTATTAATAGGATTCCGTTTTCATCGTGTTCTTGGACTCCATTGTAGAGATACTGTAGTCCGAAGACGCTTTTTCCTGTTCCGGATTCTCCCGTTAGTAGTATTGTTGATGGGTGTGGAAATCCCCCTTCTAACGCATTGTCCAATCCGGGTATTCCACTTTTTATTCTATTCATTTGATTTGCTCCTTATGTTTTTTCTTCCATTTCCCCTGTGTATGTATTAAAGTGTCTGTCTATTTAAAATGAACTTCTATAGTAGTTCCTTGACTAATGTTCCGTAGGCTGGTCTGGTGATGAGCACTCCTATTAAACTTCCGAGTATCGTTGTTATGGCGAATCCTTGGAGTGCGCCTAGCCCCATGAATAGAAGTGGGAACATCGCGAATATGGTGGTTGTTGTGGCTCTCACTATTATCGAGAAGGCTCTTTTTACCCTTCTGATCATACTCCCTGACTTCATCTTTGTCTCTCCAACTGCTTCATCTGTGATTATTATTAAGTGATCTACTCCTGTCCCTATTACTGCGATTATTCCAGCTACTGCTGGCAGATCTATTTGCCAGCCTATCAACGCTGCTGCTCCTAGGATTATTATTACCTCCGAGAAACTTGTTATGAACAATGGTAAAACTATCTCTCTTTTTCTGTATCTGATGAATACTAGTGAGACAACGGTTATTATCGCGATTATTCCTGCGAGTAGCGAATAGTTTAGGAACCTTTCTCCTAGTACTGCTGATACGTTGTCCACGCTTTCTACTTGTACTCCTATCGGAAGCCTCCCTGATTTTAAGAGGATTTGTATCCTGTTCATTTCTTCTTGAGCTTCTTCTAGAGATTCAGCGTGCCCAGTTATGCTGGGTTGTGTTACAAGCCTACCGCTAGTTACCCCTGGTGTTAGGTGAACTATGTTCTCTAGGTTCAACGCGTCTACTGCCCAGTAGTCTCCAACATGCCTAACTTCCCTTATCCTTTCTGCGTTTTCTATGTTTTGGAGCTGTTCCACACCTTCGGGTATTATTACGAATTCTCCTTGTGTTTTATTTAGAACTTCTTCGGTTAATTCATCTGTGACTATGAGTTTTGCCCCTGATTTCTCCATCACTTCTTCTATGGTGAAGAGTTTTCCTCCTGGCGTAGCGCGTTCTTTGGATAGTGATATGCTTATCTCCCTTTCTTCTTGGTACATTTCATGGGTCATTAGTACTACTGCCCCATCTGGACGATCTATATACATGTATAGTACTTCTTCGCAGTTTCCTGTTCCTATTCTCTGTGTGCATTCTCCTTCTACTGCTGAGGAAAATTCTCTCGCTGCTTCGGTTGTTATTCTGAAGGGTACGTTCCATTCGTATCCTCCGTTGGATCGTCTTGCTCCGAATCCTTGTTGTGGGTTTGTTATGACCTCTACTATTCCTTCTCCTCTTAGGACTACTTCTCCTTCGTAGAGTGTTTCAAAGTGTCCCTGTTGGCCAATTATGGATTTTATGGTTTCTATCGCTGAAGGGTCAGTTTCGGCAACTTCTACTCTTATGAACATTGCTTCTTGTGGTGTTACGGACATGTCCCTTAACCCATATGCGTTGACTCTTCTCGTCAGTACTTCGACTATGGCGGACATCTCGGCAGTTGTGGCTTCTCTTTCCAGCTGTAGGTTTATCATTGTGCCTCCTCTGAAGTCCATTCCGAACTGGAGGCCTCTTAGTGCTAGTGGTGTTATTCCTAGAGCTATGACGCAGATAATTAAGAGCATTATCCTTTTCTTCTTTAGTATCTCTTTGTTCACTTTGATTCACCTCTTTCTATGTTCCATAGTATCAGTGGAACGTTGGTGAACCATGTTGCGAATATGTCTCCTATTAATCCTATTATTAAGATGATTGAGATGCTGAGTAGTATTTGTATGTTTGTGAAGTAAGAGACCACGAATAGGACTGATATGGCTCCTAAGCTGGTTCCAGTCATGGTTAGGCCTGTTTTCATCGCGTCAAATGCTCTTTCATGGGGTTCTCCTCTTTTTCTTTTGAGGATTCTTTCTGCGACCATTATATCTGAGTCTATAGAGTATCCGATGAGCATCAGTAATGCTGCTATTGTACCTAGCGTTATAGGTATTCCAAAGAATCCTGCTGCGCCTATTCCTATGAGCATGTCAAATACTGCTGCTTGGAATACTGATAGGGATGTTACTATGTTTTTGAAGAAGTAGAATACTAGCATCGCTATGAGTAGTAATGCGACTATCACTGCGTTTCTGGATTGTTCGAGGAACCTGGATCCCAGTGCAGCCCCTACTGAACTGAAAGAAAATTCTTCTTCTGGCACACCTGTTTCTCTGGATATCGTGTCCCTTATGTCTCTTCTAAACTGCTCTCCCGCCTGATTTATGTATTCTCTTGCTGCTTCTCTTCCTTCTCCTTCTACTTCAAGGACTCCTGTTACTCTTTGAGCATTCGTTATGGCTAAAGCGTAGTTTTCCGCTGCAAATGCTTCCTCAGCTGCAACTATGTCTCTTTGGCCCACGTATTCAACTGAGAGCATTCTGTTTGGGCCTGTTGTTTGTTTGACTGATAAGTCCAGTATGTCAAACTCTTGATTCAGCTTTCTTTCAAATTCATGTGTTTCTACTGCTGTTACTAGTGGGACCGTGATTCTGGATCCTCCACTGAAGTCTATACCGTATGTTAATTGAGTGGTGTAGAATATGGCTACCGCTAAGAGGATTATTGGGACTATCAGTAGTTTTTTGTATCCTTTTCTGCTGTATATGTTGAAGTTTATCTTCTTTAGGTCCATCTTCTTTTCCTCTTGTTTTCTTTGTACGGGCTTATTTTGTTTTTACTCTTAATTAAACTTAAGGTCACTCCTAATTTTGAATTAACTGGGTGTTTTTTCTTGTATATTCCAACGGTTTTTGGCTGCTTCTCCTTTGTCCATTTCCTTTATCTCTTTTGCTGATAGGTAGGTTTCTCCGGCTGCTAGTAATTCGTCATCTTGATTTACTATTAGGACGGGTTGCCCTGGTTTAAGGGTTGGGTCTGTTTCTAATACGAACTTGTTGAATATTGATTCTCCTTTTTTGACGAATTCTTCTGCTTCTCTGTTGATTACTATTCTTTTTTCAGGGTACTTTGTTTTTTGGTGTAGTTCTCTGGCTCCTTCGTGGAGCAGGATCATGAAGTCGTTGGATCTTAGGACTGCGAACATTTTTTCATCCTTTTTTATTCTTCTTATTCTACCGGTTTTTACTGATTTTTCTATTTTAACATCTTCTGGAACTATATTTGTTCCTAGCCAGTATTCGCTTGCTCCTACTACTTTTTCTAGGTCTGTTGAATTTGATTTAGGTGTTTTTAACCCTGTGTGGGAGTATGGATAGCATTGTACTATCTTCTGCGGTACCTTCCCAAATCCTTCTACTTCCGTTTTTTTTCCTTTTATTTCTTTAGCTTTTTTCATTGCTCTGATGTAGTCGGGTCTTTTTTTACTGTATTCGGATACTTGAAAGAGGTGTTTCTTTGTTACTGGGTCCCTTCTTGCTATTTCTTTCATTCCTTTATCTGTGAGATTATCCATTAGTTTTTTTAGCGCCGGGTGTGCTCTGCTCTTTGTTTCTAGCAGCTCATATAATGTTTTTTCTTTTATTGATTGTTTTATTCTTTTTATTTCTCTCATTGTAACGTGTAGGTTGTGTTTCGCGAGTTTGTTTTGGTCTTCAATTAGGTCTTTTGGTTTGTTTTCTGTGCATACTGGGCACTCGCATGGTAGGTAACTCATTTTTTCTACTTTTTCTGTTCCTTCTGGTGTTATGTATCTTTTGTCTTTGGCGTAGAGAGCGTATGCTGCTGAGTCAAATAGGTCCATCCCCATAGCTACTGCGAAGGGTAAGAATGATGGGTGTCCTGCTCCAAATAGGTGTATTGGCCTGTTTTCAGGTATCTTTTCCTTTGCTATGGCCATAGGTTCGATTAGTTTATCGTACTGGTACTGTTCCATGGCTGGTACTACTGACCCGATTGCGTGCAATGCGTATTTTGATTCTTTTTCGGCTTCTATGCATCTTTTGAATAGTTCTGGGTATCTCCACCCTTGTAGTGGTCCAGCGTAGAGTGTTTCTGTGTCTTTTATTAGTTTTTGGCTTTCTTCTGACCTTTGTATCGTTTTTTCCACGCATTTTTTGACTTCTTCGTAGTCTTCACTTGCTGTCGGGACATCGAGGATTACCCCTATGTCTGTACCTATCTTTTCTTGGAACTCTATTACTTTTTCGTTTGATATTGTCACTTCTCCATATTCCATTAATTGATATGCTCCTGAATCGGTCATTATTGGGCCTGAGAAGTCGAGGAAGTTGTGTAGGCCTCTTTCTAGTACTTCTTGTAGGTTGTTTCTCCATAATATGTAAGCGTTTGTTATTACTCCTTGTGCGCCCATCTTCTGCATTTCTTTTGGGGGGATTGTTACTTTGTTTGGATTTATGACTGGAAGTATCGTGGGAGTCTCTATGGTTCCGTGTTTGGTTTCCAGTTTTCCTATCCTGGCCGCTAGGTCCTTGTCCTTTATTTCGAAGTGTGACATATTCTCATATCTCCTTGTGAAAAATAGGTTGTTTGATCCCTGTTCTGTTATTCTTTAGGAGCGTATTTTTCTCTTAATTTCTTTATTACTCTTTCCCTAGGTGTTGCTTCTCTTTGGGGTGTTTTTACTGGTTCTTCTTTTGTTTTTGGTTCATCGGGGACTGTGAATGATCTTTCTTTTTCCTTTGTTAGGTTGGCTGCTGCTATTAATGCTAAGAATAGTATTGATATGAATAGGGTTATGAGTGAGATTAGCCCTATTATTGATTCTCTTGTTAGTTCTATGGCTGTTGCGTATTCTTCTCGTTCCTGTAGTTCTTCCAATATTGTTTCGATGTTTTGTGCTTTCGCGGCGTATCCTCCTTGGCTGTAGACTAATTTAGCTTCTTCATAACTTTTTATTGCTTTTGAATACTCTCCTACAGCTAAGTAAGATTCCGCTGCTCTCTCGTAGCTCCCTCCCTTCTGGAGATGGTCTCCTCCTTCTACGATGTACTCCGCTGCTTTTTCATAGTACCTTGCAGCGTTTAAGTAGGCTGAGTTTGCTTCTTGAAATTTTTCTAAACGTTTATAGCACTCTGCAGCGTTATAGTATTCTTCTCCAGCTCCAAAGTAGTTTGGGTATGGTGGAGATATCTTTGAGTGCGCTTCCTGTATGTAGATTTCGCAGTCCGCGGTTGCATGAGCTACCGAGAAGAGTGCTAAGAAAACTATTGGGAGTAGAGCAAGTTTTTTCATCATGTATGTTTTGTTCATCATTGTATTTATTATTTGTTGAAGTACCCTACTTCTGTATTATGACTCTCGTTGGGAACGGTATTCCCACTTCGTTTTTCCGGAAGTGTTCTATGACCGCCTCTTTTGCCTTGGAAGCCTCTTCAACAAAGCTGTGTTTTCTTTGGTTTATCCAAATCCTTCCTTCTAGCTCTATTGCTGAGTCCCCGAACTCACTTATTAGGACTTGTGGTTCTTTTCCTTTTGCAGAAGAACCTATTGATTCAAGTGCCTCTTTAAATGTTTTTATGGACTTCTCCATGTCCGAACTATAGTTTATGCCCACTTCTATACTGACCCTTCTGAGTTTGTTGGCAGTGTAGTTTATCAGAAGATTGTTTGCTAAGGATGCGTTAGGGACTGTTACCATCCTATTATCGAATTTTCTGATTCTAGTGGTCCTTAGACCCATGTCCACTACTGTACCTGCTTCTCCTTTGATTTCTATTATGTCTCCAACCACGAATGGCTTATCTATCGCTATGAATATTCCTGAAAGTGTGTTGGATACTAAGTCCTTTGCTCCAAAACCTATCACTATTCCCATTACTCCTGCTCCTGCTAGCCCCGCTGTTAGGGCCCCTCCAACACCTATTACTGATAATGCCGCGAATAAGCCTATGATGTAGATGCTCGTCACCACTATTTTTTCCATTATGCTACCTTCATGGACCTTAACCCCCTTTATAGCAGCATCCAACTTTCTCAGAGAAGGTTTAAGTGCACTGATGATTGCCTTCATTGCAAATAAAAGAAGAACTAGCTGGAAAAGAGGATTTTCATATATCTTTACAAACCCCACAGCGTAAAGAGCTGAGTATAACACTGAGATATAAACTATCCAGCGTATTACCTTGGAGGCCTCTCCTTGGACCTCTTCATCGAAGTTGATGAAGGAGAGCTTATTTATCTTTTTACAGAACCATGAAGGAATCTTTGGAAAGATATATGCTGCTAGAATCCCTATAAGAGTTATGAGAACCAAGTTTACTGCTGTTGTGAACGAAAAGATCTCCGTTAAAGACATGGAAGCCAGTCCAGTTATGCTCGTTCCAAGTAAATCCACTTTGTCCCCCCTCTTTTTTGCGTAACTAATTTATCTCACGCAGATTTAAATAAATTGCTGAAAGAAATTAAGCAGGCACTCGTTCTGATATGAGGTGATAGCATGAAAAAAGAAATACAAGACATGGTGGATAACTTGAAAGAAGAAATGGACCTAGTCGTGAAAGATAGGGATGTTCCTCGAAACGTAAAGGAAAAGATAAAGAACGCTAAAAAAGAACTAGAAAATGAAGAGGAAGAAGAAGATATGAGGATAGCAAGAGCGATATATCTGCTCAACGATGTATCAGAAGACATAAATATTCCATTCCACGCTAGAACAGACATAATGAGCTTAACTTCACAGTTAGAAGAGATAAATGAGTTATTGAAGGAAGATGAAGATGGATAAAGAAGAAAAGCTTGAATTGATAAAAAGAAACGTTGAGGAAGTAGTCACGGAAGAGGAACTGGAGAACCTCCTGGAGACGAAGAAGAGTCCAACAGTATACTGTGGATACGAGGTAAGTGGCCCCGTGCATTTAGGAACGATGACGACCCTGATCAAGCTACGAGACTACCAAAAAGCAGGGTTAGAAATAAAACTCCTTTTAGCTGATCTTCACACCTACTAAAACCTAAAAGGAGAAAGAGAATGGATAAAGAACATGGCTAGATACTGGGAAGAAACATTCAAAGCATTTGGACTCAAAGACGTGGACTACGTATTAGGTTCAAGTTTCCAGACAACCTCGAAGTACGTAACAGATGTCCTTGAACTCTCCACCAGAGTGACTATAAACAGAGGGACTCGAAGCATGAGGGAAGTCTCAAGAGGTGGAGAAACTACAGGAGTCTCCCAACTCATATACCCCCTAATGCAAGCCATAGATGTACCCCACCTAAATGCAGACATAGCACACGGAGGAATAGACCAAAGGAAAGTCTATATGCTCGCAAGAGACTACTTACCGGACATAGGGTACAGTTCACCAACCTCGATATACAACCCCATGTTGATATCTTTACAGGGGCCTGAAACCAAGATGAGTTCAAGCGAACCTAAGACCACCTTCCCCCTTCACGCAGAACCCGAAGTTATAGAAGAAAGAATAATGGGAGCGTACTGCATGGAAAGCGCTATCGAGGGCAACCCCATAATGGAGATAGTTCGGTTAGCCGTCTTTCCAATGCAAGGGAAGTTAGATGTAGAAAGACCTGAAAAGTACGGTGGAAACGTAACTTACTCCACGATGGACGACTTAGAAAAAGACTTCTCATCCGGAGAACTACACCCCGCAGACCTTAAAAAATCCACAGCAAAAGCAGTAGTAGAAATATTGAAACCAATCAGAGAACACTTCAAAAGAAACCCTAAGTACCTTGAACCCCTCAATCACCTTTAATTTCCTAAGAAATAAAGAAATATCTTTTAATCTTCTCTGAACACTTTTCCTTCAAACCTATAGACCTCCGTATCTTCTTCCTTCCAATCCCCCTTATTCAAACCTGCTTTACTGCAAACAGCCTCCAGAAACTCCTTTAAATTCATTTCATGCTCCAAAGGAACTTGTGGAAGAAGCAGCCCTGAATTCAATCCTTTCCTGATGATCAAGCCATGCTGTCCAATCACTATCCTTTCTTTCGCTTCATTCATGTCTCCTACCTCCACTTTTTCTGGTTCACTCAAAACAGTTAACTCGATGATCAAGCTATCTAACTCATCCCCCGTAACCGGAAGGAACCTCGGATCCACCATGGAAGAAACTGAAGCCTCCAGCAATCCCTCGACCAAGCTTTGATCAGGATAAGGTATCCCAATACACCCTCTTAGTTCCCCCATATTGCCCTTTAAGGTAACAAAGATTCCAGCACTTTCCTTCATGTAGTCAGGGAGTTCATGATAGTTTAAACGAAGTCTCTTTCCCGTTTGGAGAAAGTTCTCCATATTCTTCCTAGCGAGTTGAATCAACTCTTTTCCCTGTTCCTCATTCAACATGTAGTAACTATGGTACCGGAGTTTAATATCTCCAAGGTAAAACCAACTAAAATTTGCAGAGCACCATTTTATTCCTCAAAAACCACAAAAATAGTGTGTCAACAAAATAAGAATCCGTCTGTTGAATCACCTTTTTTGAAGAGGGATTAGTAGGTATGTTAAATGAATGACGTTCAAAGAGCAATAAACAAACTACAGAATGAAGGGTACCTGGTCTCCATCGAAGCACTACAGAGGATTAAGGAATCTGAGACCCCCTCAGAAGTAACTGAAAAAATTCTGGAACACTTAAAAGGAAGCTCTAAACAGTTCATAGGGCCCGAAGAAATCTCGGAATCTCTTGAAGAAGGTTCACGGGAAAAAATCATGGATGTGGACGTTAAAGGATCACTCTACCGGCCACTATCAAAAGAATACGAAACAGACATGAAGATCATTAACAAGGACCTCTCAAAGGAATCGATGTCAAAAGGGGAACTAGAAGACTTCGTGAACAACTTCAGAAGCAGATACGAAAAACTAAGCAAGATCCTCAAAGGGCGTGGAGAAAACCCCCTATCAGAGATAGAACGCGTTAAAACCAGGAAAAAAGATGAAGTAAAGATAATAGCGATGGTGACTGACAAAAGAAGCACCAAGAATGGTCACGTGTTCCTTGAGCTTGAAGATCCAACGGGACTCATAAAAGCACTCATTCCAAAGGGTAACGAAGAAATGATACGGGAATCCGACAACATTCTGAACGACGAAGTACTCGCCTTTGAAGGAAGAATGAGCAAAAGCAACCTATTCATAGTAGAAGACATATGCTACCCTGATGTACCCATAAGAGAGACCAAGAAGATAGAAGAAGATCTAGCACTTGTTCTAACCTCTGACGTCCACATAGGAAGCAGATACTTCCTCAGAGAAAACTTCGAGAGCTTTATAGACTGGATTATAGGTAAAAAAGGAAAGGAAAAACAAAGGAAACTAGCTGAAAAAGTAAAGTACATCACCATAGCAGGGGACCTAGTAGACGGCGTTGGAGTCTACCCCTCTCAAGAAGACGAACTGGAATCAGAAGACATCTATGACCAGTACCAAGACTTCAAAAGATACCTAGAGAAAATCCCAAGCCACATAGAAGTTATAATCGGCCCCGGAAACCACGATGCAATAAACCGAGCAGACCCCCAGCCAAAAATACCTGAAGAACTGATAGAAGGCATCACTGAACTTCCAAATATAACCTTAGTCGGTAGCCCAGCAACGATAAAAGTTCACGGGCTAAATCTACTACTCTACCACGGAACAGGATTCGACGACATAATACCAATGATACCCCAAGCAGACTACGAGAAAATAAGGGAAGTAATGAAGAAAAACCTCCAATCCCGACACGTACACCCAATATACGGAGAAAAACCAATAGTCCCAGAGAAAGAAGACCACCTAGTAATAGAAGAACCTCCTGACATATACCACACAGGCCACGTCCACAAAAACGACTACACCAAATACAAAGGAACCATATGCGTAAATTCCGGGACATGGCAAGAAGCAACACCCTACCAGAAAAAACTGGGCCACAAACCAACTCCTGGAAAGCTACCGGTAATAGAACTAAACAAAGCAAAGATAAACGTCCTTAAATTTGACAAAAACATAGATGAAAAAGGTGTGAGGATAAAATGAACTACTTCGAAAGGATGAAAGAGAAAACGAACGAAGCATATGCAATAGCAAAAGAAGCAAGGTCAAAAGGGCTCGATCCAACAGCAGAAGTAGAAACCCCTCAAGCAGAAGACCTAGCAGACAGAGTAGAGGGATTAGTAGGACCAAACGGAATCGCTGAAAGGATAAGAGAGCTACAAGAAGAAGGCAAATCAAGAGACGAGATAGAGTTCCAAGTGATAAAGGAGATAATCAATGAAGAAAACGGAAACAAAAGCAACGAAGAGAAGATATCTCAAGCAGTCCGAACCGCCGTTTCAATAGAAACCGAAGGAGTAACAGTAGCAGGAAAAGACGGGATAAGCGACTTCAAGATCAACAAAAACAAAGATGGGTCAGATTACGTTGCAGTGCTCTTCGCAGGACCCATAAGATCCGCCGGAGGAACCGCATCAGCTAAAGCAATCATATTCACAGACTACGCTCGAAAACTACTCGGAATAGGTAGATACCAACCAACAAGAGAAGAACAAGAAAGATACTGGGAAGAAATAGAAATCTACCACAACCAAATAACGCGTCTACAGTACTACCCAAGTGAAAAAGAAGTCAAAACAATAGTAAAGAACTGCCCAGTATGCATCGATGGCGTTCCAACCGAGAAAAAAGAAGTAGGCGTCTACAAAAACCTTGAAAGAGTGAAAACAAACCGCGTTAGAGGCGGAATGTGTTTAGTAGTCGGAGAAGGGATAGCACAAAAGAAGAAAAAAGTCCTGAGAATAACAAACAAACACCAACTAGAATGGAAATGGCTTGAAACAATGATAGAAGTAAAGAAAAAAGACGTTTCCAGCGCCGAAGATGAAGAAAACACCATAACACCAATAACAAAATACCTGAGAAACACAGTGGGAGGAAGACCAATATTCTCATATCCCCTAGCACCAGGAGGATTTAGGCTACGATACGGTCACAGCCGAACAAACGGGATAGCAGCCAAAAGCATACACCCCGCAGCCACAGTGGTACTAGATCGATTTCCCGCGCACGGAACACAGATAAGAACCGAAAGACCCGGGAAAGCAATGGCCCTAACAGTCTGCGACACAATAGAACCCCCAATAGTAAAACTAAAAAATGGAGATGTCCTCAGAGTTGAAACCATAGAGAAAGCAGATGAAGTAGAAGGCCACATAGAAGAGATACTCTTCCTCGGAGACATGTTAATAACCTACGGAGACTTCCTGGAAGAAAACCACAAACTAGTTCCAAGCGGAATCTGCGAAGAGTGGTGGGTACAACTAGCGGAAAAAGAAGGAGTAAAAGTAAGCGACCCATACAAAGTGACACTTAAACAAGCTATAAAACTATCAAAAGAACACAAAATCCCCCTACACCCTCGATTCACTTATCACTACAACGATGTGTCCAAAGAAGAGATAAAAGAACTTAGAAACTGGCTAATGGAAAAAGGAGAGGTAAGTAAATATAAGTCATTCAACGATGAAGAAGTACTTCAACTGACAGTAAATAATCAAGATAAGAAAAGAATACTCGAAGAATGCTGCATACCCCACAAAGTAGAAGGAAACACCATCAAAATAGAAGAAGGAGAATCAATAGTAGAAACACTTGGGCTAAAGAAAGACGATCTAGACATAGAAAGAATAAGCGAAGAAGCAAAGGACGCCCTAGAACTAATTAACAATCTAAGTGAGTTTCCAGTATACAACAAGACTCCCGTGTACATCGGCACACGGATAGGTAGAACTGAAAAAGCAAAACCCCGAAAGATGTCACCACCCCCACACGGACTAACACCAGTAGGCCAATCAGGAGGTAATCAAAGACTAGTGAACAAAGCAGCAGAAGCAGGGTCTATAAAAATAGAGAAAGCTCGTTTGATATGCCCTGAATGTGGAGAAGAAACATTCTCCTATAGATGCAGGGACTGCGGAGCAAAAGCAAAACTAGTGAAGACCTGTACGAAGTGCGGAAGAGTACAAGAAGAAGGAAAAAAATGCGATAGCTGTGGCTCATACCTAAAAACACACCATAACACAACCGTGAACATGAAGAAAGAATTAGCACAAGTACTTGAGAACCTGAAAGATGTCTCCAACGGAGATAATAATACCATAAAACTCACCACAAACGAAAGCAAGAAGATAGCTGGAAAAATAAAGGGAATAAAAGGACTCACCAACGAGGATAAACTATTCGAAGCACTAGAAAAAACAGTGCTAAGAGCAAAACACGGCGTATACGTCTTTAGAGATGGAACAGTGCGTTTTGATGCAGTAGACCTACCAATAACCCACTTCAAACCAAAAGAAGTTGGAGTAAGTGTAGAGAAATTCAAGGAGCTTGGATACGTTCGAGATCATGAAGGAAACAGGCTCAGAAGAGACGATCAAATCCTGGAACTGAAGCCCCAGGACATACTGATTCCAAAAGACAGCATAAAGTACCTGATGAACACCTCGCAGTTCATAGATGAACTTCTAGAGAAGTACTACCACATGGAGCCATACTACAACGTCAAAAACAAGGAAGACCTGGTGGGATGCCTGGTTGCAGGCCTAGCCCCCCACATCTGCGTAGGAGTATTAGGCCGAATAGTTGGATTCAGTAGAGCAAGAGCACTTTACGCTCACCCCTACTTCCACTGCGCAAAAAGACGTAACTGCGACGGAGATGAGGACTCCTTCATGCTCTTACTAGACCTTCTTCTAAACTTTTCGCAGAAGTACCTTCCAAATAGACCTGGAGCAGCTCAAGATGCTCCACTAGTATTATCAATAAAGATAAACCCAATGGAGATAGATGATGAAGTTCATGCCCTGGAAACAGTATACAACTACCCCCTAGAGTTTTACGATGCAACTCAAAAGATGAAGAACCCTGCCGACGTAGACATAGAAACAGTAGGAGACAGAGTAGATACTGAAAAAGCATTTAAGGGCCTTGGATTCACCCACGATACAACGCAGTACGATGCAGGAGTAACCGCCTCCACATACACAACCCTTCACAAGATGGATGAAAAAGTAAGGAGGCAGATGGACCTTGGAAAAAGAATCCGAGCAGTTGATGAAAAGGACATGGCTGAAAGATTGATCAACTCGCACTTCATGAAAGACATCTACGGAAACCTAAGGGCCTTTGGGCAACAAACCTTCCGGTGCGTAGGATGTAACAAAAAATTCAGAAGAGTACCACTAATAGGCAAATGCACCTCCTGCGGAGGCAAGATCCTATTGACCGTGCATAAAAAAGGGATAGAAAAGTACCTAAACATTTCGAGTGAACTCGCTGAAGAATTCATGCTCTCAGATTACTTGAAACAAAGGCTTAAATTAGTTAAACAAGACCTTGATCAAATATTTCAGCAAAGAAAATCACAACAGAGCTCTTTGGATCAATTCTCCTGAACTACGCATAGAGGAAGTACAGAAGACCAAGTAAAAACAGAACTAGGAGGATAGTGTACCTCCCAGACTTGGTGTGTAGTAACCAATGTAAAGCTGATCCCGATCCACGTCCCTCATCCTCTCTCTTAACCGCGCTTTTTATACCTCCCGCAGTTACTTTAGCAGCGGTCTTTCCGAGTGAAGCCCACCCTGAAGGTGACTTCATCTTGTTGAATGTGTCCGCGGAAACCTCTATCCATCCTTTTTCTCTTTCAGGAACCTCTTCTATGTTCATCGGGTACCCTGAAACACCATCAATAATCAATTTATGTGTCCCTCCTCCAGATATCCTTACATAAAGCACCCAAACCGGCCAGTAGACTAATCTAAATGCAGAGGTAGCCACATTATCTTTAGCGATATTGAACCTGCTGGCGATCTTTATCGCGCAAGTTTCCTTTAACTCTTTCTCAGAAATAAAAACATCTTCTACCTCGTATTGGTAATCGACGTTCTCATCTATCTCTTTACTGAACTCTATCGGTTTATTATCCATTATTTGAGTAAGAATAGGTTCAAGCTTCGCGTTAGTCGCATTTATAGCCATCTTCCCAGAAAAACCTTTTGAAACAACTTGTCCCCTAACTTCCTGCTCCACGAGTGCATCGTAGTTGAAGATATAGTGTGGAGAGTAGAAAAGCTTTATGCTCGATGGATCGAACTCTTTCCAGTTCCTCTCCTTGAGTAAACCACTCAATATATCTATTACGTCCTGGAAACTTATTCCCAAAGACGCTGCAGGGTTCTCTAACCTAGGCATCTTGTCACACTACTCACTGCGGACTTCTAGAGTCCCTTTCTATCTCTTTATTTTGATTCCTGATGGGGTCATCAAGATTCTTTCTTCACTGAGTCTTGCTATGTCTCCGTTTAAATCGTTAACGGTGCCTTTAAGTTCAGATATGCTCTGCCTTAGCTTGACCTTGTTCTTCTTGTACATGGGTGCTATGTTGAGTAGGACTATGTTGCCTTGTCTAAGTTCCTTTGTAACAGACTCCACATCAACAATTCTGTCTAATGGGATCGACTTTACCCACGCATCTGCTTCTTCTTCCATTAGGTCTCCTTCTTCCATACCCAGTTGATTTAGGTATGATTCAACGTCCATGTCTTTTCCTTTGCTCGCTTTAAACTTTTCTAGTAAACCAGCCATTTATCTTACCTCCTATTTTTATTCCACTATGAATACAATATTCTGTACTGGTATATTATTATAGATATCAAGGTATTTTAAACTAAAGGATGATTTGATGAACGATATCTTCGAAAGAGAACTGACAAAGGAGACAGTCTTCAAAGACCGGAACGTCATAAGCCCACACCACATCCCTGATAATCTTCCACACAGAGAAAAAGAAATAGAGAAGATAATGAAAGTTTTAGCACCCTCTCTATCCAATAAAACCTCCAAAAATCTTTTTCTATATGGGAAAACCGGGACAGGTAAAACAAGTGTCGCTAAACATGTTTTAAGTAGATTAATACAGGTTAAAGACAAATATAAGGTAACAGTGGATGCTGTGCACGTTAATTGCAGAATCCAGAACACGAAGTACCAGGTTCTTCTTAAGATGGTCGAGTACTGCTACCCTGAACAGGAGTTCATCGGATACCCCTTCGCTCACCTTCACGACAAATTAATCAAGTACATCGATAAGACAAAGACAAACTTCATAGTGATGTTGGACGAAGTAGATAAGAACGGTAACCTAGACGATCTTCTCTACACACTAACCAGGATAAATGACGAAGTTCAAAATGGCCAATTAATACTCATAGGAATAACAAACGATGTTAGCTTCAAAGATAGATTAGACCCAAGAAGCAAGTCCACACTCTGTGAAGAAGAAATGGTATTCCCCCCCTACAACGCAGATGAATTGAAAGAAATAATAGAACAAAGAATAAAAACAGGATTCAAAGAAGATGCCGTGAGCAAATCCGCCATCAACCTAGCTGCCGCCATGTCCGCACAGGAATCCGGTGACGCTAGAAGAGCACTAATACTCATGCAGAAAGCCGGGGATGTAGCAGATGATGAAGAATCCAAAAAAGTAACAGATAACCACGTTAAGATCGCCAGAGAAAGCGTTGAAGAAGAAATAGTTTACGAAACCATAAAAACACTCCCAGAACATCAAAAGATACTACTATACGGGATAGCGCAGTTAACATCCAACACAGGCCACTACGAAAAACTAGATGGATCCATAGATAAAAAAACACTAATGTCAGGACAGGTTTACGAAAGATACGAATCACTCTGCAAATCACGGGGGAAAGAACCGAAGACAGCCAGGTGGTGCAGAGAATACATACACGACCTAGATATGCTTGGACTAGTAACGACAAACATCTCCGGAAAAGGAGTCAGAGGAAACACCACCCTAATAAAACTAGCCTACCCTGAAGACAAAGTTAAGAAAGTACTAGAAGAACACTTCACATAGTAACTAAAAACCCTACTGCCGAGACCACTTTAAAAGGACCCTTAAAGCCCTCTTCTTCTCTTTATACTCTTCCAATTGATCTTCCAACTTTTTTATCCTATTCTCAACGACCCCATTAGTGAATTCATCTCTCCTAATCGCCCTTTCCTTCAGCGTGTCCCTGCCCCTACCTAATTCGCTTCTAGAGGCCTCAAGCAACCTTTCCCTATACTCTGGCTCCCTAACAAACATTTCAAGCATGCTCTTGTACTTCGGATCATCCAACTTCTCCATAGGAGGATCTATCTCCTCGTAAACAGCTAAATAATCTTCATCACGTCTCTTCTGAATTTTATGCTGCCAATAAACCGGGTTAAAGACCTTCTTCACGGAACCTATCGCCCTACTGACAAGTTCCCTCTGTTTCCTCTTAAGGTTTGATAGTTCCCTCCTCAAATACTCTTCTTTATACTTAAGACTCTCGATCTGTTTGTTTATCCTATCCTCCCCAGGATAAACCAAACGAGACCTCTTACCAGACCCCTCTATCTTTATTATGCCCCCCTGTTCCATATATAATCTGATAGCCTCCTCTCTCTCACTTAGCACCTCGGGGTCCTTCCCCTCATCTTCTCCTTTTTCCCCAATACTTAAATACTCAGAGAACCTTCCTAAGATAGTTGACATACAGAAGATAAGGAAATGTAACTTTAAATAGAAAACGGTTGGAGGTCTATCTATGATGCCAGGAATGGGTTCACTTGACCCGAAAAAAATGTCTAAAATGATGAAGAAGATGGGTATAGACACCCAGGAAATAGAAGCAAACAAAGTAAAGATAGAGGGAGACAAGAACTACATCGTCAAGAACCCCAAAGTGTCCATCATAAACATGCAGGGGCAAGAAATAATTCAAGTGATGGGTAAACTAGAGGAAGCTGACAAAGAGAGTTTCGATGATGAGGACGTTGAGATGGTGGTAGTTAAGACAGGTGTTTCCGAAGAAAAAGCTAGGGAAGAACTCAAGAAAACGGATGGAGATCTCGCTGAAGCCATAATCAACCTATCAGATTAACCTAAGTAGTTTACTCTGAGAGCAAATATTTTTCCGTACAGTATCCGGTACACGACTTCAAACTCCATTGAATCCTTGTAGTCATCTCTTGGGACCCTTACTTCAGCAGTATCAAGTTCCCTTGGAACAATCTCATACTCAATGGAGTCAATCACGACCACCTCAGGGATATCCACCTCAAGGAGAAGAGTTGTTTCTTTGACTTTTTCAAGACCCCTCTCAATCAGGTACTCTTCGGTTTGATTAAAGTCTTTCTCTTCCATCGCTTTCACTTCAAGTGATTTCTTGGTCCTATCTACCCTTATTTCAGCCGATAGGTCCTCTAGTTCACCTGTTGAGAAGTTAGCTACCTGTGAGTAGTCATACTCTGCCTCGTAGTAAATGATGTTTTGAACATTCAGCGTTTGATTGAGCCTTCCCGTTTCTCCCGCTCTACTGAAGTGTGTTTGAGTCACCCCGTACTTGAAGAATGTGTCCTCCTTCTGAGCACACCTGGCTAGGACCTCAGTTAACCTCCCCGCTGTACTTGAAATTATCCTTGGGCAAGTTATCTCTACCCTACCCATCCCCTGGGAGTAAATCACATTTGCGTCAATAGTCCTGTTGTCCGTAACCACCTGAATACTCTTGCCCTCTTCGATAGTCTTCGCACTCACCTGCGAAGGCATCTTAACACGCGCTTTCCTGTACGTAACAGTGTTTTGATAGTGGTTTGAAAGTAAGAAAGACATCTTGAAACCATACTCACTAGCTACAGCTGTACTGTTTACAGGTATAGCTATAGTGTATCGCCAGAGCCCGTGTTCCCCCTCAGCGAGGTTGATCGAGATCGAGTAATTTTCAACTTCAGGAAGGACCTCGTTGAGTTCTTGCTCTGCTTGTTCCCGTGAGTTATCATACTTAGATCCTAAAAAAAACACGTAAGGATCTACCCTATTAACCGTTCCAGTGAAGTTAGATTCTGAAACATAGAACTGTCTTTCACCTTCCTCCGGCGGCTCATCAACACCTATCTGCTCCTGTGTTCCCCCATAAAAGTAAGTTAGTGGCCCTAAAGACAAGCCCATTATCACTATCAACATGAAGAGTAATCCTTTTCTACCCATAAAAACCCCTCTAATTTTTCTCCTAAATTACTTAACTTTTTAATCCCTTAGATTAATTAATAATAGTGAACCCAAAGTATTTAACTTTAAGCGAGTTACAAAGAGGATTACACGAAGATAAAAAGGTAGTATAGATGGATGAATTCTACGAAATAGACTACACAGGAAGAATAAAAAGAACAAATGAAGTCTTCGACACCACTAGAGAAGACGTAGCCAAAGGAGAAGGCATCTTCAACTCCAAAACACTTTACCAACCGGAGATAATCACGAGAGAGGATGGAGTAGTAAAAGGACTCATAGATCAAGTAAAAAAAATGGATGAAGGAGAAGAGAAAGAAGTAGAAGTACCTTCAAAAAAAGCTTACGGGCCAAGAGACCCAGGTAAAATCGATCTAGTTCCGAAGAAAGACTTCAAAAAAACAGAAGTAACACCCATACCCGGCCTAACGGTACTCCTAGATGGACAGCCAGCAAAGATACAAACAGTCTCAGGAGGAAGAGTAAGAGTTGACTTTAACAACCCCCTTGCTGGAAAAGACCTTAAGTTCAAAGTGAAACTAATTAAGAAATTCAAAAAAGATTCCGAAAAAGCCAAGGCCCTAATGCGAAAACTGACGCCTTACAAAGAAGAAGAGATAAAGTTAGAGGAAAAAGAAAACAGTTTATCCATACACGTTCCAGAAGGAAAGCTAGGTAAAGAAAAAGAAGAAGTAAAAAAGATCCTGGCAGATAGAATAAAGGAAAGCACAAGCTACGGGGAAATAAAGATAGAAGAATACAAAGAAAAAGAAAATAAGGAAGAAGAGAAGGAGAAAGACAAAAAGCAAGGAGAAAACAAATAACAAAGTTTAAATACCTCAACAATAAGAATGTAAACAACTCACTCAAACCCTTCTTTTACAAACGAGATGATTAAATGAAACAAGAAGAACAAAATGGAGTTAAGAAAATAGAAACAGGAACCACTACCCTTGGAATAAAGTCAAGTGACGGAGTAGTAATCGCAACAGAAAGCCAAGCGAGCATGGGTAGATTAGTATCCAACAAGTACACCGATAAAATAATTCCAATACAAGACCACATAGCGATAACCATCGCGGGATTAGTATCAGATGCACAGTCCCTTGGAAGATTAATGAAAGCAGAAACAAGCCTCTACCAACTTGAAAGAAAAAAGAAAGTAAAAATAGAGTCCGCAGCAACACTACTCTCAAACATACTTCAAGGAAACAAAATGTTCCCATACTTCGTGCAGCTGCTAGTAGCAGGATACGACGAAGAACCCAAACTATACTCCATGGACGCAGTAGGATCCCTAATAGAAGAGAAAGCAGCCGCAACAGGATCAGGATCACAGATAGCCTACGGAGTACTCGAAAATTACTACGAAGAAGATAACAACGTAGATGAAAACATAAAAATAGCACTCAAAGCAATACACGCAGCAAAAGAAAGAGATTCCGCAAGCGGTGGCAGAAAGATACACCTAATGAAGATAACAAAAGACGGAACAAAGAAGTACACGCAAGAGGAAATAGAAGAACTGAAGAAGAAAGTGAAGCTAAGAAGCATATAACAATGGCTCACCCAACCCATTGAAAGCCCTGCAGCAACTACCCCTAAAGAGAGATACTAATAACCCTTAAACACAAATAAAGACACATATAGAGGAGCAGTACTTATGGACACATACCTAGAAGAACTAAAAGAAAAAATAAAGGACGCAACACCCCCAGAAGCAATGTTAACAAAAGTAGAAGCAGAAGGACCAGACCTCGTTCTGTACTCAAAAAACATCTCAAAACTTCTGAACAAAGGAGACATAATAAAACACCTCGCAGAGAACTTCAAAAAAAGATTCGTTCCACGAGCAGATGACTCGATGCTCGAACCCCCAGAAAGAGCCGAAAAGATGATCAAAGAAATAGTTCCCTCCGACGCAGAGATACAAACAATAGAGTTCAATCCAGACTTCAACGAAGTAGTAATCACCGCGGATAAACTAGGATTAGTAATAGGAAAAGGCGGAAAAACCATAAAAAAGATCAACATAAAAACAGGTTGGAAACCAAAGCTCCAGAGAATACCAACCGGCGAATCCACCACCCTAAAAGCAATTCGCCAGATGATGATAAATGAAGGAAGCGAAAGAAAAAAGATACTAACCGAGCTAGGGGAAAAGATATATCGAGAACCCCCAGAAGAAATAAAGTGGGTCAAAATAACCTCCCTAGGAGCAAGCAGAGAAGTCGGAAGAAGTTGTTTCCTACTTGAAACCCCAAACAGTAAAATAATGCTCGACTGCGGAATAAAACTAGGAGTCGAAGGAGAAGAAGCATACCCCCTACTCAGCACAATCAACTTCTCCCTAGATGAACTGGACGCAGTAGTAGTAAGCCACGCCCACCTAGACCATGGCGGATTCGTACCATACCTATACAACTACGGCTACGAAGGACCAGTTTACTCAACTGAACCCACAAGGGACCTCATGACCCTCCTTCAAAAAGACTACGTGAAGATAAACAAAAGAGAAGGACAAAAAACACCCTACTCAGAAAAAAACATAAAAAAAGAAATACTACACTCAGTAACGAAAGGATACGGAGAAGTAACAGACATCACTCCAGACATGCGGCTAACACTCTACAACGCAGGACACATACTAGGATCAAGCATAAGCCATATCCACATAGGAGAAGGTGAACACAACCTCATATACACAGGTGACTTTAAATTTGGATACACCGAACTACTTAACCCCGCACACACAAGGTTCCCACGAGCAGAAACGCTATTAACCGAAAGCACGTACGGAGGGCAACAAGATAAACAAGAAGACACAAGGCAAAGTAAGAAAAAACTTATGGACGTAGTGACAAAAACAGTAGATAAAAACGGTCTTGTACTAATCCCAGTATTTGGCGTAGGACGAGCTCAAGTAATAATGCTTATTCTAGAAGAGAACTATAGAAAAGGAAACTTCAACGCACCCGTTTACTTGGACGGAATGACCAAAGAAGCATCCGCAATACACACAGCCTATCCTGAGTTCCTAAAAAGAAACGTGAAGAAAAGAATACTACACGGGGACTCCCCATTTGACTCCAAGATCTTCCAAAGAGTAGACCCACGTGAAAGAGACAAGATAGTAGACAGAGGAAAAGCAGTCATACTCTCCCCCAGTGGAATGATGGACGGGGGACCCATACTGTCATACTTCAAACAAACATGTGAAGATCCAAAGAACACAATAATCTCAGTAGGTTACCAAGGACAAAGAACACTTGGGCGAAAAGTAGAAAGAAAACCAGACAAGATAGCACTACCCGACAACAACGGGCAGATGAAGGAATATGAACTAAACATGAATGTTGAGAAGATAAAAGGATTCAGTGGACACGCAGACATAAACGAGTTACTGGGGTACTTCAAAAAACTAACTCCAACCCCCAAAAAAGTCCTAACGATTCACGGGGAAGAAAACAAGTGCAAGAACCTCGCCAAGAGCATAAACTACAAGTTCCACACCGACACACAGGTACTACATAACCTAGATTCACTGAGATTAATCTAGTTAGACGACCTCGATTACCACATCGAGATCCAGGTCCACTTCAAAGTCTATTGGACTTAGAATAGACCTCACATTCCCAGGCAAACATACGTTGGCTTCTTCAGGAGATTTAATACTTCTAAATCCTATTGATTTACGCCATTCACTCAATGACTCAGCTTCGAACGCTACTTTGTCTGCTAATGCATCCAAGAGCGTTAGGCCTGTTGGAGCACCTTTCTCTCTGACCTCCCGTATCGCACCTCCTCCTGAGAACCTTGGGATTAGGTAAAGATTCTTATCCCAAATGTAGAACTCGTCAAATACTTCTGAAGCAATCGCTCCTCCCTCTCTAGCATTAGTGATCCACCCTGTAATCACCCCTCTCTCAGGAACCTCGTAACTAAACAACTTAGCTTTCTTCAAACCCCCCCTACTCATATTAAGAACCTCTCTCTTGGTTTTACGTGATATCAATTTACCCATCGCTGTTTTAGGGTAGTCCTTCACCCCCATTGTCTCTGCTATCTCTTTATCGCTGAAAGAGAACTCCAAGGAAGGATGAGGATAAAGTACCTCTTCTTTACTCATACCCTGTTTCAGGGAGATAAGTGAAACTAAGTCAATGTTCAGTACAAAGAGTGGCTCATCTATACTGTAGTTAACCAGCACCTCCGAAGGAATGAACCCTCGGGACCCTATCCTTTCGGAGCGGTAGAATACATCTTTCCAACCTCCTGCAGAACGTAACGATGAGGCAGCGTCCGTTTTCAGGTACTTTACATTGGTACTGGAAACATTTGTTACGTTCTCAATCATAGTTGAGTAGTCCTGTGAAGCATCTTCAAAGCTTAGAATTCCAATGGAAAGATGATGTTGCTTGAAAGGAACCGGGGAAATGGCGAACATCTTTATAGGGAGAGGTAGATTTTTCCTAGCAACCTTCATAAGGGGCAACCATGGGGTTTCTGGACATAGTGGGATGAAACCCTCTCTGGTCGACAAATACTCTTCCTTACCTAGTCCTTGAAGCTCTATGTCCCTCTTTGGAATAGTATAGGAATTTATCACTTCTTTGAAACCCATGTTCCTTAGTATACCCCTATAGTGATTCTCTCTATCCCTAAGCATATTTAAAGATCCTTTTGAATTGCCTTTATCTTTCTTACTCACTCAAAACACCCCTCTTTTACGTAATGTTGGAACATATTTTAAATAAGTAACACATGAATTAAATGATGGTGGTTAAATGCGGACGAAAGTAGGGGAAATCAAGGAAAAAGAGGGAAAAGAAGTTTTACTGCGAGGATGGGTCTATAGAGAGCGATCAACGAAGAAGATGGCCTTCATTGTACTCAGAGACGCTACTGGAACCGTTCAATGCACCTTTAAAAAAGACTCCCCTGGTTTCGAGGAAGCCAAAAACACGCTAGTAGAATCAAGTGTAGAGATAACTGGGATAGTAAAAAAGGATGAAAGGGCACCTGGTGGATATGAAGTTATGGGGAAAGACTTCAAGCACATACACAAATCTGAGAAGTTTCCGATAACCGAAAAACCCAGTGAATCTTTCCTCATGGACGTTAGGCACCTCTGGTTAAGAAGCGAGGATATGCGGAAGATGCTAAAGGGCAGACAGGCAACCATAGATTTACTTCGTGACTTCTTTTCAAGCAAGGATTTCTATGAAGTTCAACCCCCCATCACCACTCAGGCAGGGGTTGAAGGAGGATCCACTCTATTCAGCTTGGACTACTTCGGAGATACTGCTTACTTAACTCAATCTTCACAGCTTTACTTGGAGGCATTCATGACTCTCCTGGAAAGAGTGTACTGTTTAGCACCGAGTTTCCGAGCGGAGAAATCAAGAACGAGCAAACACTTAACAGAGTACTGGCACCTTGAAGCAGAGATGGCGTGGTTTAAGAGCAATGAAAACATTCAATTCCAAGAGGAGATGATCTCCCACGTTGCACAGGGACTAGCTGAAAACCACCCTGATACATTAAGATACTTCAAAAGAGATCCTGAGACCCTCAAAAAAGTTAAGCCTCCTTTCAAAAGATTAAGTTACACTGAAGCAGTGGAAGAACTTCAAGAGAAAGGATCAAGCATCTCCTGGGGAGAAGACTTTGGAACCGGTCACGAGAAGCAACTTACAAGTGACCAGGAGGTCCCAGTCACCATATATAACTACCCTAAATCAATAAAACCTTTCTACATGCCTAAAGACCAGGAGGATGGAAGAGAGATTGTACTTTGTGATGATATACTCGCTCCTGAAGGATACGGTGAAATAATCGGGGGTTCTGAAAGAATATGGAAACTTGATGAGCTATTAAGCAGGTTAGAAGAAGATAAGATGGATCCTGATGCGTATGAATGGTACATTGACCTTAGGAAATATGGTTCAGTCCCTCACTCTGGTTTTGGTCTTGGTCTGGAAAGAATGTTGATGTGGATGTTTAAAAGAAGCCATATAAAGGAGACTATTGGTTTTCCAAGGACCATAACACGGGTTTATCCTTAGAAGAGCACTTTGAAGCATCACTAGTAATTATTAACTATTTCCTCATATTCTTCTCGAGTTATTTTTTGGCATACCTTTGTCCGGTGAACCAGGACGTAATCATTTAGGTTTGGGCTGATCTTTATCCCCGCAAAAAGTTCCAAACTCTTTTCCTCTACTTCCCCATTAGGGTACTTTACTTTAACTTTCATTATGTTCTTTCCACCCTTCCTTTCTGCTTTGAAGCCTATAACCTTAGCGGGTTTAACCTTAAAGACTTTCTTGGGATTATAAACTTTGAAAAAGTACTTTTGAACGTAGTTGGTCTTGTCTAGAAACCCTAAGACCTTTGCTTGTTCCTTTTTGAAATCCTTAAACTCTTGGTAATCCTCTGGGAATAAATCTCTTAGATCTCCATCAGTGACTCTTCCTCTTTTCAAAGAGTATAGTATCCTTCCTTCCTCTCCTTGGGATATGTCCTTCTTTCCCGGAAGGGCTATTGATAGGAACTGTTCTCTTTCCTGGTTTGAAACATTTTTTCCAAACATTTTGAATTCAACTGTACCTCAGCAGACGATGATTGTATTTTTGTTTGTGTGAGAAGGATCTCTTGGGCAAACCCATTCGTCGTCCTTCTTTTCCAGTAAAACCGTCATCCCTTCTTTTGAGAAACAATGTTGACATGATCTTTTGAATTCTGCCATTTTTTCACCATTTCTTTAAAGCATGGGTTGTTTAAATAACATATGGACGTATCATTGATGTTGGGGTGGGCCCATGAAATATAGGAGGATAGTGATTACAGGTGTTCCTGGTACTGGAAAGACTACATTAAGCAAGAAAATTGGTGAAAGACTAGGGTTAAAGGTTTTAAATGTTAGTGTAGATTTCCTGGAAAGCAAAGGGATCAGAGAGAGGTCCTCGAGCGGAGGAGAAATTTTGGTTGATTTAGATGAGCTTAGGACTGTTCTTTTAAAGGAAGAGGGTATCTTAGAAAGCCACTTGCTCTGTGAATTTAGTTTGCCTGATTCTGTGGTGATCGTGCTTAGGTGTGAGCCGACTATTTTGAAAAAAAGGCTTTTGGGAAGAAGTTATACTCCTGAGAAGATTGGTGAGAACTTGGAGTGCGAAGCTTTGGATTACTGTTCCCAGATGGCTCGTATGAACTATGGCAGAGTTTTTGAGTTGGATACTTCTCATAGGTCATCTGAGGAGAGTGTTGAAGAGGTTGTTTCGATATTAAATGGGTTTAGTGAAGGTGATTCCAGTATAGATTTCTCGGATTATCTTCTTTGATTTCTTTTTTCTAGCTCCCTCTTTTTAGTTTCATGGTTATTGGTTTCCTGGGTTTTTTTCTCGGTTTCTTGAGGAAGTATAAGATGCTTCCAGATAGCATTGCACCCGCTACTAGGTATCTTATTGGAAATGCTTTCCATTTGCTGGTTGAACCATCTTCGATTTTTTTTGCAGCTGCGATTGCGTTCAGGTACTCTCCCTCCTGGTAGTGTTCTTTTGTTCTTTTTAACCACCTGGCATTTAGTTCGTTCTCTGCGTTACTGTACTTCTCAGCAGCTATCTCCATTTCAGTCATGGCGGTTCTTTCCATGTTTCTTATTAGGGCTTCTGTATCTTGAAGAAGATCCTCACGATTTCTCAAGAGCCTTTTTAGGTCTTCTAGTCCTTTTGAGTCAATTAGGCTCTGTAGGTTATATGTTGTTAACGTTGTAGAGGGCCTGTTTTCTTGGATTTCTTCGTACCTCTCCCGAATGCTTTCCAGGTCTTTTGGACCATATGGTGTAGATTGATCTATTTCATAGCTTTTTTCAAGGTTGAAGGCTTTTTCTAGCTTCTTTACTGCTTCTTCGATCTCCGAGTACCCTTCATTGACTATTTTATCTATCGTTTGTTCTTCCATCTCTTTTATTTCTTTTCTTAGTTTTTCTAGTTGATTGTAGTCATTTTGTTCCTTTATTTCGTTCAATCTGTTTTTTAGTTCTTTTGCTTCGTTGAAGTGGCTTACCTGAGTTATTTTTTCGTTGATTCGGAGGATTTCTCCATCGTATTGGTTTTCTATGTCTTTCTCATCTTTTTGCTCCGAGTAGGATGTCTCTTCTTGAGAGTATGTTTCTTCGGGCATCTTCTTTATTTCATTCAGTAGTTGTGGTGCTTCTTTAAGCACTTCGTTGTATCTTCCTGCTTCGTAGTGCCCTATGAGTTTTTTTAGTTGTGTTTCTTGGTTTCTGGTGGTTTCTTTGGTTGCGTTTGCTACTTCGAGATCTACTATGAGGGTCAATGCTTCTTGTTGTAGGTTTTTTGCTAGGTATGTTATCTCTATTATTTCATGGTTTTTTAGGAGTGGAATTTTTATTTCTACGTGGTTTTGTATTTTTTCAAAGTTGTGGTTGCTTTCTATTGTTCCTATTGGATCTATCTTTCTGGTTACTGTGAAGTTGTGTATGCTTGGTCCCGCGTTAAAGAGCTCTATCTTGTGGTGTATCTTTCCTTCGTTCGTTGTTTGTTTCTCTTCTTTTATGGTTATTTCCGTGGGTTTTCGGTACGTTATTTTTATGGTTTTTTCTTCCCAAGGTGTTTCTAGTATAACGTTTCCATCCTTGAACTCTGAATTTATCGGTTGGTGTACTATGTTGTTTTTTTCTAGTCCTGTTTCTATCTTTACTTTGTCCATTGCTGCATGTTTTTTGATTAGTACTTCCTTCATCTTCGTTGTCTCTGCTTCGTTGGCTGATAGGGTTTTTTTAGATATCTCTTCGCAGGTGTAGGGTGTTATCTTTGCTTTTGCTGTGATTCTTTCTTGTTGCATTGGATTGAGGATGTTCTGGTTCACTTTTATTCCTTTTTCCCATGTTTCTATGGTTCTTGTTTCCCCAATTACGATGGGGAGTTCTTTCTGTATTTTTGTGTCGTAGAGGGTTATTGGTAGTGGGTTGTTTATGTCTATGGTGATTTTTTGGATTACTTCTTCATTGCATTTTGCTGAGTTTATTGTTTCTACGTTTATTTCTGTGTTTGAGGATATTAGTTGTGATTTTAACTGGTCTATGGCTGGTCTGACTGTGTTTATTATTGTTTCATAGGTCTGTATTTTTTCCTGTGGGTTTTTTAGTGTGTCTCTGTATGCTGCTTCGTTGTAATCTTGTCGGAGGTTTCTGAGTTGTATTTGATCTATTCTGTTTTTGGTGTGGGTGTTGGTGTTGAGTGTCTCTGCTGATCTTATGTACTTGTCCGCTAGTTCTCTTTTACTTTCTATTTTTTGTTTCAGTGGTGTTAGCCTTATTTCAGTTGTTTTTTTTATGTTTTGGAGGGTTTCGTAGACCCCAGGTATCATCTCAGGGTCCTTTATTCGTTTTAGGTGCTCTAGTTTTGCTAGTTTGTCTTCCAGGTTGTATCCCATGGAGATGTATTCTTTTAGGTCTTCTTCTAGATTTTTCATTTCTGTTTGTATTGTTACTATGCCGTCTTGATCTAGTTTTTCGAGGGATTTTAGGTACTCTAGAGTTTCGGATAATCTTCTTATCCTTTGTTTGTAGGTTTTTTCTTCTTTAGCTGTCTCTATCTTCCTTTGTACAGCTGCCATGTAAGGGGTAGTTAGTGTTTTTCTTAGTTGGGTTCTTTTATTCTCTATTTCCAATATGTAATAGTTTTCTATTTCTTTTAGTCTTTTTTCGAGGTCTTCTACTCCTTTCTCGCTAATTTTAAGTTCTGAGTTAGCTTCTTTGTATGTTTTGATTGCTTTTGCTACGTGTCCTTCTTCTTTAAGTTCGTTTATTGATTCTGCTTTTTGTTTTAGTATCTGTGCTCTTGATACTCTATTTTGTATGTTTATCAGTTTTGCTCTCGGAGATCCAGCAATTCCGGTTGTTATTATCTGGCTTTTTCCTGTTCCCGGGTTCTGGTTTATGTTTAGGACGCCTTCTCTTTCGAAGTGTGTTAGGTACTTGTTTACTTTGTCTTCTTTTTCTTGGTAGTATTTTTGGTTTGATTCTAGTTCTCTTTGCATGTTTCTGATGCTTTTGTCTATTTCTTTCTTGAGATTGTGGTAGCGTGATAGCATCGATTCTTCTGGTGCGAGTATTTCGTTGAATATTTCTGGGTTTAGTTCTCTTTGTTGCCTTACTTTGTAGGTTAGGCAGCTTAATGTTGTTGCTATGTCTTTTTTACCTGTACATTCTCCTTCTTGATTTATTTTTAAGATTATTTCTTGTGTCTTCTCATGCATCTGGCTTGCTGGACCTGTATAATCTCTATCTGCCCCCATCCACTTTAACTTGTTGTTTTTTCTGACTATGTCCTTCACTATCTCTTCGTATACTTTTTTGGAGTTTTCTAAGGCTATTTTATAGTGTTTTGAGGCTTCTCTATATGGTTTCATTGCTTTAGCGATTGTTTTAAACTCGCTTCCCATTGCTGTAGTGCTCCTGATGGTTTTTTCTGCTTTGTTTATCTTTTCTTTGGCTTTATCTGCGTTTTCCCATGCTTGTCTAACGTATCTGCTGGTTTCATCGTTAATGTAGTGTCTTTTAATGTATTGTTCTGTTGCGATGGGGGTTTCTAGTTTTGAGATTCTTTCTGAGGCTTGGTTTATTATTTGGATGGATGTTATTAGCCCCATTCCTGATGCTAGTGGTGGGAATGGGATGATGAGTGTTTGGATTATTCCTAGTATCCCCATTGTTGATAGGGTGGCGCTTATGGTTAAAGGCATGTTTAATGTTTCTTGGTGCTCTTTTTAAGTTGTTTTCAAACGGTTTTGGGTTAACTCTTGTTAATTGGGGCTTTTTCTTTGGACAGGGAAAGGTTTTTAAATGAATGCTTTGTTACTATATCTGAATAACGTTAAAGGAGGTTTAAGAAATGGCTTCAAAGAAGTTCGTAATAGCTAAGCAGTTAGGTGGAAAGAGAGTAATAACGAATAAAGGCGAGGAAGTAGGTCGTCTTAGTGATGTTACTGTGGATGAACAAAGTGGAAACCTTGAGTTCCTGGTTATAGAGCCTAGAACGAGTTCCAGAATAGCTACTGATTTAATTGGTACTGATAGTATGGCAAGGGTTCCTTTCAAAGCAGTTTTCTCTGTTTCAGATGTCATCGTAGTTGATGAGACAATGCTGGTTTAGTTTTATTCTAGTTCCAGCAGTATTTTTCCTTTCTTTTTCTCGGCTCCAAGTTCCTTTAGTTTGTCGTATTGGCCTTTTCTGAATGATTCAATTACTTTGGAGACTTTTCCATAGTTTTCGTAGATCAGGTCACCTTTTTTCTTGTTTTCCTTTACTTTTTCTCTGAATTTTTTTATTGATTTTTGTTGTTGTTTTAGTCTATTTTCGAGTTTAGCTATCTTTTTCTGTGTTTGTTCGTCTTTATTTCCTTTTTGCTTGTAGTTTTCGTCGATTGCTTGGTTTATTGATTGGTATTTTTCCTGAATTTCTCCTTCGAGGGGGAATAGTCTTATTTCTTCTTGTTGTTTGACTGGATCTGGTTTTCTATTGATTACTTCTTTCATTACTTCGTAGATTTCTTCTTTTTCTTCTTCGGTTAGTTCTTCCTTGTTTTCTATGTTTGTTTCATTGAATATGTGTTCTGAGAGTGGTCCTCCTAGCCCCATTGTCTTTGCTAGTGTTGATACCCCGTTTTTTTGTCTTTTAATGTTTTCTTTGAAGGTTTCTAGGTTTATGGTGAAGGGGTTCAGTATTTTTGAGGTTGGGGGTTGGTAATTTTTTCCTTTTTCTAGTTCCCTGTTCTTTGTTTTTACTCTCGTGTGGTTGTAGGTTACTTTTCCTTCTTCGTCTGTTATTACTATGTTTCCTTTTCCGAATAGTTCCGCTATTATGCTTTTTCCGGTGGTGAAGTCTATTTGAACTACTCTGTCAAACCCTTTTTGTTTCACTTGATCTATTTTTTGGTTTGAGAGTTGTTTTCTCATTATTAGTGCTGCTTGACTTGGTTTTTGGAGGGCTTTTATCCTGTATCTAGTTACATTGATTCTTTTTCCGGGCTCTATAAGCAGATCCTTTGTTCCGGGGGTTAGTTTGAACCTAAATGTGTTTTTCCCTATCTGTTGGACTTTGTCTAGGTACCTTCCTTCGATTTCTTCTTTTATCTCTTCTATGAGTCTTTTGACGGCAAGATTTGAGATGGCATTTTCCATATTATGTCTCTCCTGAATAGTGCTAGGTAGAGTATTCCGGTTATTGCTCCTACCATATGTACCACTGTACTTGTTTTGGCTTCTCTTTCTCTTTCTATCCCTTGTTCAAGCATTATTTTTCTTATGAGTGTGTGGTTTGCTTCTTTTTGTAGCTCTCCTTCTTTTTGTTCTATTGCTTGTTTTTCGATGGTTTTGTTTACGTATGTTTCGTTGAGTGTTTTTAGTTCGTCGCAGGCTGTTTGGTTCTGTTGTTCACATAGTATGGTCAGTACCTGCATTCTTTCTGCTATTGTTTGTACTTGTTCCTGTGTTTCTTGTCTTTCTTTTATCGTTTCGTTGTACTCTTGAACTACTTCTTGTGTTCTTCCTTGAACTTCTAAGAGTTTGTTTTCAGTGTAGGTTGTTACTAGGGGAGATGCCATGTGTAGGAATAGTCCGAATAGGATTATTGCTATTACTGCTTTTTTTATGTCGACGAAGATAGATGCTGCGAGTATTCCTGATATTGATGAGGATGCTCCTACTAATACGACTGGTTTGGGTGTTAGTATGTGGAAAACTATCCCTGCTGTTATTGCTGATGCGAAGAATATCCCAAGGTAGTCTTTGGGGTTTAGTTTCTTTTCTGCTATCACTCCGACCGCTATTAGGAGCGCGATGTTTGCTATGATGTGTTGTGGGCTGAGGTGTAGGAATGAGTAGGTTAGTATTCCAAGAGGTCTGCTGGGGCTGAATCCATATGTTACTAGTCCTTCGTTGGGTATGAATAAGTATGCGTGGGACATTGAAATGTATATTATAGCCATGGTTGCAACGAACAACATTGTGACTATCCCCGTGGGGATCTCTTCCAGTTTTTCACTGGTTCTTTGCCAGAGAGTCATTCTTCGTATCATCCGTTGCTTTTTTGTTTATTTGAATGCTTTGACTGCCTTCATGGCTATTTTGGGGCTTTTCTTAAATATTTTTAGGAACTTGCTGAAGTCACTTGCTTCGGTTAGTTCCAGTACCCCTTCGGCGTCGAGGATTTCTCTGAGTTTGTTGAACTCTTTGTCGCTTAGGGTTTCTACGAACTTTCTTACTTTCTGTACTTCTAGGAGTTGTTTTCCTCTTGTTTCCCACCATTCTTCAGCGAACTTGCTGAGGAATTCTTTGCTGTAGTCTTCTTGTTTTATTGCTTCTGCTGCTACTTTTGCTGCTATTCTTGCTGATTCCATGGCTATTCCCATCCCTCCTCCGTGTATTGGGTTTACCATGTGTGCTGCGTCCCCTATTATCATGAATCCGTTTTCATAGGGTTGTTCTATTGGTTTGCCTATTGGTACTGCTCCTCCTTTTTTCTCAGTTATAACTGCGTTTTCGAAGTATTGGGGGTTGTTGGTTATCCATTCATCAAGGTACTCTTTGGCTGTTTTTTCTTTCATCACTGAGTTGACACCTATTCCAACGTTCGCGGTGTCGTTTGATTTGTAGAATGCCCAGATGTATCCTCCCGGTGCTATCTCGTTTCCGATCCAGATGTTTATGTACTCTGTATCTTCTGGGTCGACGTTTATGTTGGTCATTTCGTATTCGTATCCTGATTCTATGTCTATGAGTTTGTTTACTGTGTTTATTCCTATTGATTTGGCTGTTGGTGATTCTACCCCGTCTGCTGCTATCACTATCTTTGCTCTGTACTCTTTTTCTTGTCCTTCGTCGTCTACGGCTACTACTCCTTTTACTTTTCCATCTTCTTTTATCGCATGCTTGACGCGTGTTTTCAGTAGGTACTTTGCTCCTTTTCTTCCAGCTTGTTCCGCTAGTCTTTTTTCGAAGATCTTCCTTTCCACTATGTATCCTTTGTTTTCCGTGGGCATTTTGAGGCTTTTTTCATTTGGGGGGAACACTATTGCTCCTTTTATCTCTTTTACGCACCAAGTTGGGTCGTATTCAAGTCCCGCTATGTCCATCCAGGCTTCTCCTAATCCTTCTCCGCATCTTACAGGGGTCCCTAGTTCTTGTCTTTTCTCTATGACTAGTGTTTCTAGGCCTCTTTCTGCGCAGTCTCTCGCTGCTATTGAGCCACCTGGTCCTGCTCCTACTATTATTACGTCGTAATTTTCTTTGAATTCTAATGGGTTGTTAGTCATTTTGATCACTCCTCGTTCTCCATTGGGTATATTAGTCCTTTTTCTTGTTGTTTTTTTCTTAGTGCGTTTACTGGGCAGAACTTCATGCATGTTTCGCAGTCTATGCATCTTTCTGTGTCCACGACTATGTCGCTCCCTCTTAGTTCTAACGCGTTTGCGGGGCATACTGATACGCATCCTCCGCACGATATGCATTTGTTTGGATTTGATTGTACTGGCAAGTGAAAAACCTCCTTTTTTAGCTTTGTCTGTTGTTCATTTTTTCAGTAATTAATATATACGTTATGTTGTTCGGTGGGCAAAGATTTTTTTCTAGATGTCCCCTTCGGGTATCCTGTACTCCCTGTCATTGAATATGTATTCAAACCGCCTTATCTTGTTTCCATTGTATCTGTACTGTTCTTTGACTTCCCCCATTGTTCCGTAGTACTTCATGAATGGGTGTTTTTTGTTTGGATCCACAACTATGTTTTTCTCGTTCTCTTTTATGATTAGAATTGGTCTTTTTTGGTTGTCTTCGAGTTCAGCCATCGCTATGTGTGCATCAGCGCCGAAGTGACGGAAAGTTGAACATAGTAGTATCGCTTTATCTTCTTTATCACATACTCTGTGATCTATCATTTGTTTTAGGGTCATCCAGTGTTCGACTGGAAGTACTTCCGAGGTCTTGAAGTCATCCATTATTTTTTCGTATGCTTCTTCACATGCTCTCAACTTGTCTTCTTCTTTCACTTCCGCTAGGTACTCCCTTAGGCTTATGTTGTTTGGTTGTATGAGTTCCCGCATCTCTTGGATGGTTCTTCTTTCTTCTTCGTTTATGTGGTCCGCGTATTTTTTCAGTATTATTTCAAGTAGTTTGTTTTCAGCTAATGCTTCTTCTTCTATTGTTTTGGTGGTTGTAGTAGGCGTTTCTTCTTGTTTCACTTCATTTTCAAGTTCCTTTATGATTCCCTCTTTTTGTTTTATCCTCATCTCTCTGTCGCGTAGTTTTTCTTCGAGTTCGTTTATCTTCTTAGCTAACTCTTTTTTATCTTCTTTGAGTTTTTCTTTTTCTTCTTCGGATTTCCTGAGTCTTTCTTCCACTTTTCTGACTTCTTTCTTCTCTTCTTTTAGTTCTCCCGTTACTCTGGCTACCGTCGCGGTCTTCTCTTCCGATTCTTCCTCTATCCCCCTCATCGCTTCCTTGTATTCAATGTTCGCTAGTTCATCGTACCTATTAACTAGCTTCTTTTCAACCTCGTTGAGTTCATCCTGAATCTCTGAGGTGCCCCTTCCCATTTCAGATAGGCTCTTTTTCTCTGCTTTAAGGTGAGCTTTTTCTTTATTTAGATCCTTTATCTCCTGAAGGACTTTTTTCTTCCTCTTTGGCTCGATTATTTTGCTGATTATCGGTAAATCCATTGAAATCAACCATACCTATTTAAATTAGGGGTGTTGAAATATAAACAAGTTATGTAATGATACGTAATTATAGCAGTGAAAAAGAAAGTGAGCCAGTGGACAAGTGGCGCAAAGGTGCCTACCTGATTCTCTTCAAGCTTCCTTGAAGTAGATTTAACTGTCTTTCTAATGGATGCTTGAAGGGAACCTACCTGCTTCACTTCGCTGCGTGAAAACAAACTAAGAAAGTTTGATTGAAGAAAGAAAGGAGATGATAGAAATGGATATAAAGTTTTTAGGAGGAGCCAGAGAAGTAGGCAAATCCTGTGTACTGGTCGACCACAGCGGAGGAAGCACCTTGTTAGACTGTGGAATAAAACTGGGGGCAAAGGAGGACCAAGATAGGTATCCCCATATCACTAAGGAGATGATTAAGAGGATAGATTCTGTTGTAATAAGTCACACTCACCTGGATCACTCAGGTTACCTGCCTCACCTCTACGCTAGAGGGTGGAGGGGGAAGATATACGCAACGAAGCCGACTAGGGATCTGATGCAGCTTCTTCTGAGTGACTACCTAAGGATCGCGAAGGAGGAAAGAGACCCTGAGTTCACTCAGAAAGACATCAACAACATAATGAAGGACATAGAGTACATAGAGTTTAGGGAAAAGGTTAAGATAGGTAAAGGTGTTCACTTAACACTGTATAAAGCAGGGCACATCCTGGGAGCCGCCTTAATAAGGTTGGAAGACAGGAAGTCCTCTTTACTTTACACCGGGGACTTTTCATACAAGGAAAGTAACATACTGGACAAGGCTGATTCAGACATAGAGCCAGTAGACGCTTTGATAATGGAATCAACTTATGGTGGGAGCGGGAAAACGATTGAACTTAAGACGAACAGCAAGGAACTAGCGGAAGAAGTAAGGAAAACGATAAAGAAGGGAGGGAAAGTGATAGTACCCACTTTCGGGGTTGGAAGGGCCCAGGAACTGATGCTCATCCTGGACAACTACATAAAATCGGGGTACATCCCGAAGGTAGATGGATTCATCGACGGGATGATCAAGAAAGCAAACGCGATACACCGTCAGAACGTCATCTACGCCAAGGAAGAAATCCCGAAAAGAATACTGATGGCTCAGGAGAACCCCTTCGACTCAGAGTACTTTAATTCACCGCAAACGAAGAGCCGTTCCGATGTAACTAAGAACGATAAAGCCACGATAATCCTAACAACCTCTGGAATGATCACCGGTGGCCCCGTGATAAAGTACATGGAGGAACTCGCCGATGATCCAAACAACAAAATAATCCTAGTGGGTTACCAGGTTGAAGGAACCCCTGGAAGGGACCTGATGGATGGAAAGAAAAAAGTGACACTACCAAACGAAAAGGAAGTGAACGTGAAAGCAAGCGTTAAGACACTTCACTTCAGCGCACACGCAGACGAAAAGGACCTGATAAAGTTCGCTCTGAACATACCCAAACCAAGGATGGTGTTCCTCGTTCACGGAGATGAAGAAGGAACAAAAAACCTGAACAAGGAACTTGAGAAAAAAGAACTGGAGACCTACATTCCAAGGCTAGATGAGGAGTTCAGAATCTAGCTCCCTTCCAACTCTTTTCTACCGCAACTTGGGCAGAGAAGAGCACCGTAGTAAAGGCCTCTCCGTCTCTCGAACGTCATCATATCCATCTTAACATCGCACTCAAAGCACTTCATATTAACCAAGGTCGATAAATACACTCAGCCTTTTAACAATATGGGTAAAGCATGAAGAAAAAGATGGAAGGACTAAAAGCAGCAGCAAGATTCATAGAAGAAAAAGATGACTTCACCATTCTAAATGACTACGATGCAGATGGACTGTCCGCAGGAGCCATAGTTAGAAAGATTCTTGATAGGTTAAACAAGAACTACGAGGCACACACCCTCAAGCACTTCTCTAAGGAAGCTTTGGAGAAACACGGTGAAAACTCCGATCACTTCATACTGGTGGACTTCGGATCAGGCTACCTGAACATGATTGAAAAAGAGATAGAAGGAAAGGAGTACTGCATAATCGATCACCACGAGGTAGAAGGAGAAACAAGCCACCCACACTTCAACCCCCACCTCTCCGGCTACGATGGATCCACGGAGATAAGTTCATCTGGAATGAGTTACCTGTTAGCAAAGGAAGTGAGTGAAGATAACAAGGATCTGGCGAAGATGGCTGTAGTTGGAGCATTGGGAGACATGCAGCACAGTAACGAGAACATGTTGGTAAGTTTGAATAGGCAGATAGCCTTAGAGGGTCAAGAAGAAGGCGTGGTGACTGTCAAGAAAGACATAACCCTCTTCGGTAGAAACGCTCGCCCCCTCGTATCCTTTTTAGCTTACTCCTCTTACCCCTACCTACCCGGTTTAACTGGAAATCGTATCAAGTGCCTAAACTTCCTTAGAAACTTAGGTATTCCACTTAAGAACGAAGTGACCGGGAAGTGGAGGTACTACAATGACCTCAGCCCACGAGAGAAGAAGAAGTTGATATCTGGCCTCTATATCTATGGGAAACAGAGGCACGTTCACGAGAAAGTTCTCAGAAACCTGGTTGGAGAAGTGTATGAACTCACTGAGGAACCTCAAAAATCCCCTTTGAAGGACGCGAAGGAGTTTGCAACCGTCCTAAATGCCTGTGGGCGGCACGATAAACCTGAAGTTGGAGTAAGGCTCGCTATGGGGAATCGGGAAAGGTACTACGATGACGCGATGAGCCTCCTCAGAAAACATAGGAGAGAATTGAGGAAGGGGATACAGTACGCCGAGGAGAAAGGGGTGCTTGAGATGGAGAACCTATACGTCCTGGATGCTAAGGGAAAGATAAAACACAGTTTGGTTGGTATAGTCGTTGGAATGCTTTACTCGACGAAGGAAGTATCGAGGGAGAAAGCTATACTTGGTGTGGCTAACAAGGGTGAAGGGAAGGTTAAAATAAGTGGCAGAGCAAACAGGAAACTTGCTTTGAAGGGATTGAACCTGGGTGAAGCGATGTACAGTATATGTCAGGAACTAGGTGGTGAGGGAGGGGGTCACGATGTGGCTGCTGGAGCGACCGTTCCGGAGGATAAGGAAAAGTTGTTTTTGGATAAGATGGACGTTGAGCTTGGAAAGCAACTTGGTGAGTGACGTAGGATTCAAAACTCTTTATATGTGCATCACTTCAAGCCCCGTTTTTTCAAGCATTCTGGTTACTTTGCTTTGTTTTTTGGTTCCTTTTTTATCTATGATCGCTTTGCTGGGTTTAGGAATTGTTTTCTCTATCATCTGCTCCACCATCTTCTTGTTTAGGTAGCTTTGCGCGTACTTAGGGATGATGTGTCCCATCGCTACTTCTTCTTTTTGTTCTAGTTCACTGAACTTTGGTGCGTAGTGGTTTCCACCTATCCCTATTGCTGTTTCTCTTTTGGGTGTTTCTTTGTCTATTCCTCTGATGAGTGATGTTGCTAGGTAGTCTGCTGCTTCTTGGTTTTTCCATTGTTCTTCGGTGGACCCTAGTTCAACGAATAAACATGGCTTCGATATTGAGGGGCCGTGATGTGTAACCTCAAGAGAAACATCGTGCTGAAAAGGAGGGTTGATTATCTCTAAGTAAATGTTTTTCATTCGTTCTGCTGGTGCGTAGCAAAGTTCTCCGTGGGCACCCCCGTGGTCGTTGGGTCCAAAGTTCCCGGGGTAGTGGGTAGTTAGTGTCGGTGTACCTTTTTGGGATGAATGCCTGGAGATGAAGATTATTTCATCGGCGTCGAGTTCGTTTACTTCGTCTGCGTGGACTATGTCTGACTCGGTCTTTACGAGGATCCAGTTTTTTCTTTTGTACGTTGTTTTTCCCTGCCATTTTTTGTCTGTGGGTTGGAATCCTTGTTCTGTTAGTTGGTTGAATATGTTTTTTCCTGCTGTGTCTTTTTCTGATGCTACTATTGCTTTCATCTTAAACACTTTGTTTTTGTCTGAGTTCTTTTGCTATCGCTATGTCTTTTTGTGGGAGGTTTGTTTCTCTTACCATTGGGATGTTTCTGAGTTCTTTGTGGTTCACTATGTTCTTTATGCCTTCTTTGCCTATCTCTCCGTTGGTCCCGTGAGCGTGTTGGTCTTTTCTTGATCCTAGTGGGGCTAGTGAGTCGTTTAGGTGTATCATCCTAATTCTATGTAGGCCTATGGTTTTCTTGATTTCTTTGAGTGTTTTCTGTATCCCTGTGGTTGTTTTGAAGTCGTATCCTGCTCCGTATGCGTGGGCTGTGTCTAGGCATACTCCTATGTTTGGTGCGTTGGTTTCTTTGATCATTCTTTCTAGTTGTGGGAATGTGTGTCCGAGTGTGCTTCCTTTTCCGGATGTGTTTTCAAGTAGTAGCTGTGTTTCAACGTTTTTCAGGGTTTCTTCAAGTTCGTTTAGTCCTTGGATGACTTTGTTTATTCCTTTTTCTTCACCTGATCCTGTGTGGCTTCCTGGGTGGAATGTTATGTAGGGTAGGCTTAGTTTGTTTGTTTTTTCTATTTCTTTTTTTAGGCACTCTATGGATTTTTGGAATAGTTCTTCTTTTGGTGTTGCTAGGTTTATTAGGTAGGTTCCGTGAGCCATGAAGGGTTTTAGGTTGCTTTTTTCGTATTTTTCCTTGAACTGTGATGTTTCTTTTTCCGTTGTCTTTGTTATGTGCCATGTTCTTGGGCTTTTGACGAATATTTGTCCGCAGTTTCCTCCTAGTGCTTTTTCTCGTTCGAGTGCTTTGGTGAATCCTCCTTCTATGCTTACGTGTGCTCCTATTTTGAATGTCATTTTTCTTCCTCTGTTCTGTGTTTCTTTGGTTTTATTTTTGTTTTGGTTTGGTTAAAGGTTTATGGTGGTGGCTGTAGAAAGAGGAAAGAAGTGGTTTTTTGCTTTATTTTAGCTTTATGTTTCTGTCTTTGTATTCTTCGTAGTACTTCTGCGCCATTACTGCTCCTGCTAGTATCATTACTGCTGCTATGATGATTAGTAGTATTCTTGTTGCCCATGGTGATCTTCCGGGTTTTTCTGGTAGTGCTTCGATTGTTTTCGTGTGGTCGCTTACTGTTACTGTGTAGTTTCCTTCGCGGTCTATTAGGTATGTGTAGGTCGTTGTTAGGGTTTGTTCTGGCTGTAGTGTTACTTCTTCTGTTTTTATTACTTTGTTTTCTAGTTTGACTTCTACTGTGTAGTTTCCTTCTGCTTTTCCTGTGTTTTCTAGTTGTACTTCTATGTTTATGTTGAATGGTATCTCCGCGGTTTTAGGTGTTACTTCTAGGGATTTGACTTGGATGTTTGGTACTTCGTCCATGGTTACTGCGAAGTAGGAGAAACTTGGTAGTGTTGCTTTGAATCTGTAGTAGTCATCGTCATCGTCTTCTAGCGTGGTTTCTATTTTTTCCCATTCTCCATCGTGGTACCTTCTTAGGATAACGTTTTCTGGGTCTTCGTTCGCTTGTTCTACGAATGATTTTGGTACTTTGAAGTGTATTTCTACGTCTTCCATGTCTTCTGAGTCTATTCCTTCTACATCTATCTCTAGGTAGATGTGTACTTGGTCTGCTGCTTCAGAGGTGTTTTCTGGTTTCTGTGTTCCTAGTGTTTTTATGGTTATGGATACTTCGTCTGCGTCTGTGGTTGATGTGAACTTTATTTTCTCGATGGTTGTGTTCCAGTCGTCCGTGTCTGGGATGGTGATCTCTATTGTTTGTCCTTCTTCTATGTTTTCTATCTTCGTGGTTGCTGTTTCGTTTTCTACTTCTGCTTCTTGCGCTATTGGTTCTGGGTCATCTTCTTCGTCTGTTTTTCCTGGTCTGATCCATCCTCCTGAGTCTGTTTTGGTGAATTCAGCGGTTATGGATTTGTCTCCTAGCATGTCTATCTTTGTTGATGCTGATTCTGTGTCCGCGATTGTTTCTGTGTCACCTGTCCACTTGTCGAACTCGTAGCCTGATGATGCTACGGCTTTTAGTGTTACGTTTCCGCTTCTTAGGTATGTGTCTTCTCCTGGGGTTGTTACTGATCCTCCTGTGGTTGAGTCGATCGTTAAGCTATATTTTATTCTCTCGAAGTTTGCTGTGATTGTTTGTGTTCCGTTTACTTCTATTGTTGTGTTGGTTGAGGATGTGTTTTCCACGTTTTCGGTGTCACCTGTCCATTCTATGAATTCGTAGTGGTCTTTGGGTGTGGCTTGGATTGTTATGTTTTTGGGTTCGTTGTATAGGTATGTTCCTTCTCCTGGTTTCGTGATTGATCCGCCGGTGGTTGAGTCTATGGTTAGTGTGTAGTTGAATTTTTCTTCTTCTGTGGTTACTGCGAACTCTGATGCTTGGGTTGTTTGGATTTCACAGAATCCTGAGGTGACGGTGCAGTTTGTGTTTATTAGTCCTTCTTGTGTCCATCCTCCTTCACCTTGTCTGAATATGTTTAGTGTTGAATCGTTCAGTTCTTCCCCTACGAATAGGGAGATGTTTACTGGTGAGCTGAAGGTTAGGTCGTAGTCCAATCCGAACTTTATGGATGCATTGAAGCCGTCTTGCGTAGTGTTGTGTGCGCTTAGGCTAAATATGTCTAGTTCTTCCCCTATTGTTCTAGTGATGCTGGTTCCTTCTGTTATTGTTATCGTTGCGTTTTCTTCGGCTGTAACTGGCACTTGTATGGTCCAATCATCTTCTAGAACTGTTACTTTTGTAGTGTTGTCTGGAGATTCTTCAAATTCAATTTTTAGGTAAGCTCCTTCTAAAATGCTGTTTATAGAGCCCATTTTAGCTTCTAAGTAACCTGAATACATCTCTGCATAATCTACGAAGTTGTTTTCATAGCTGTTGTCCTCAAGGATGTTGTTTAGGCTGGTGCTATTCATGAGCATTACTCCTACTCCATTGTCTGTAAATGAGTTGTTGGAGACATTTGATTCCGTAGCATTTATGAATACGACGCTCATCCCTGGTTCGTTACCTTCTCCTTCTATATTTTGAACTATGCAGTTTTTGATGGTTACTCCTGAGGTCTCTCCTGCTGCAATTCCCACTTCAGCGTAGTTTCTTATTGTGACTCCATCGAGAACAAAGTTGTTTGAGAAGATGATTAGCCCCACACTGTGGTTTCCTCCTATAATTGTTTCATTTGTTTTGTTCACTGATTGTACTGTTACTCCATTTTTCCCTATTACCTCTATATTGCCTTCATCGTATGTTCCTGGGTGTATGTTTACTGTTCCTCCTGCTTTTACTGCGTCTATTCCTTTTTGTATTGTGTTGAAGTGTGTTCCGTTGTTTGTGAAGCTTTCGTTGACCCATGTTTCGTTAGCTAAAGGCATGAAGTTTGCTGTTATGCTGTAGTTTCCTTCAATAGTCATGTTTGTCCTTTGGGAGCTTGGATCTTCCATTGTCTCGGTTTCTCCTGACCAATTTAGGAAGAAGTAATCCTTTTCAGGTGCTGCTTCTATACCTATCTCTGTACCATCTGAATAATTGAATGTTCCTTCTCCTGGGTTTACCACTCTACCTCCATCTGTTGAATTTATTTCGATTGAGTAGATTGT
>PWMI01000025.1 GCA_003558235.1 Candidatus Iainarchaeum sp. | reverse complement strand
GCTCTTTCGTATATTGGGTGTCTTATGCTGACGAATGATAGTGTCAGTGGCTGCACGTCAGGTATGTTTGCTATTACTTCAGGGTTTTCTAATTGTTCTTTTGTCACGTCGTACTGTATGGCTACTGGGAAGGTTCCCTGCATCTCCGCTACTTGCCACCCTATCTGTAGGGGGTCTTGTGGGTCGTTTATCGCTGCATCTCCTATGATTACGAGTTTTCCTCCGCCTTTGATGTAGGTTCCTATTGCGCTCTTCACTGGGCGTGAGAACTCTTTTTCTCCCGCTAGTATTACTAGGTCAAACTCGCTTAGTAGTTCTTCTCCCGCGTACTCCGCTGTGTCCGGTTGGAACTCAACGTAGTGGTACCCTAGTGCCATTGCTCTGCTCGAGTCTAAGTATGTTTTTAGTATCGATGCGTCTATGCTTGTTGGAGTGCTTACCCCTGTGCTGTCTAGGCTTCCTATCACCGCTATGTGTACTTCTTGTCTGTGTCCGAATAGGCCTCCTATGACTGGCACTCCGGCTAGTAAACCCATTCTTCCGAGTATGACTACTCCTATGAGTATCAGTATTATTAATGGAATTGCTCCTTCCATGTATTTTTTGCTTGGGCCTCCTCCGTATTCATCGTATCCATAAGGCATTTATTATCACCTTTTTTTGTTTTTTCATCCTGCTAGGTATTCAAGAGTGTTTTTGAATATCACTGGTGTTTTTGCTGGGTGGTATGCGAAGTATATCGCTTTCCCTCTTGCTACCCCGTAGTCTCTTTGTACTATCGCTGGGTTTGTGGGGCTTCCTGCCACGTTTATCTTTATATTGGCGAGGATCTTTGATTCTCTTACCGTGTTTATTCTCTCGTACTCTACTATCTCCTCATCATCGAAGTTGTACTGTGTTCCGAACTGTTTGAGGATGGGATGAGTGTAACCTTCGTTGGTCATCGATAGTGAGGATATTGTTCCTGAGTATGTTTCTTTGTTTGATTCACAGGGTACTCCTACTGCCGGGCATGTTACGGGTATGAATCTGTCCATTTCGAACTGTATCCATCCATCGGTGTTTGGGTCCTCTGGATCTCTGCTTCCTGCTACCCCGTATAGTACTAGGTCTGCTCCTTGCCCTAGTCTACGTGATACGTGGCTTCTGAATGTTCCTGGGAGGTCTCCAGGTTCTTCTCCTAGTTTCTCTGTGAGTATTATGATGTCGTACTTTTCTAGGTACGTTGCTGCTTGTATTTCCTCGACATCTTCCATGTTGAGCATTCTGTAGTTTATGGGTCTACCTATCCTGACTTGGTCAAGTATGTTTGCTACCTCTTGGTCTTCTCCAACTATCAGTACATCTATGGCTCCTCTTCCGAAGAGTGCGTCGAGTGGTAGCCAGCCCATTTTCCATGCTGCTGCTACTATGACGAGTATTAGTAGTATTATGGGTATTGTTGCTTCGTATCTCTTCTTCCAGTTTCTTTCTTCTGGGTAGTATGAATTCATTTTAGCCCTCCTTTTAAGTTAACTCTTCATTATTTATATAGTTTTTGAATATTTGCACTTCAGAGTGGTACTAGGAAATGGAAGATGTTGCTGAGTAGTCTGCTTCCTCTTCCCTGTGCTCCGTGTTGGTACCCTATCTCGGGTGGGAACGCGAAGTACACTACGTTTCCTTTTCCTCCGATGCTTGGGCCTACTGGGTTGGATACTATTACCGCTGGCCAATTTTTTCCTGCTGCGTCTTCCAGTGTGAACACTACTTCGTTTCTGAGTGGGAACCTCGATGCATCTACTTTGGTGAAGTCACTTTGTCCGAAGTAGAGTTGTGATTGTACTGAGTAACCTGATGATAGCCAGTGGTGCCTGTTTATGGGGTTTAGCATTAGGTTCTGTTTTTCCGGGTCTTCTCTACCTGTGTAGGTGAGTCCGAGTACTCCTGATGAGAAGTCGTATCCTTTTATGACTTCACCTGCTTCTGTGAGTGATGGTCCTCTGTTCCAGTTGTTGCTTTCGAACGTGCATATCTCGTTGACGCTGGAGGCGTTTACTTCTTTCCCCTCTGATTTTATTGTTTGTATGCACCTGGTTATTCCGTCAGCGTTCTCGACTATGTATGGTTCTTCCACGTCGCTGCAGAGCCCTAATGACCCTTCTGTAGCTGAACGGTATACTGAGTTGTTCATCTCGATGAACTTGACTACTATCTCTCCGAATGACTTTCCACATATCCCTGACTCCAGTTTCTCTGGGTGGTTGAGCCCCCCACGGTGTCCTGCGGAGAGGGTTACCCATTCCCCACACTGTTCTATTACTTCTCCGTTGGATTCGTTTCCTTCTTCGTAGACTATCACTGATGGTATGTAGTGTATCATGGGTGTTCTGCAGACGTAGTCATCTTCTCCCAGTTCTATTCCCGCGTCTCCGACCCAAACTAGTTTTCCTCCTCTCTGCACGTAGTTAGCGAATACTTTGAGGGTCTGTGTGGGTATCTGTCTGGGCCCTTCGACTATCACGATGTCGTAGTGTTCCAGTATGCCTACTGTTTGTAGGTTATCGATGTGTATGTATGCTGGGAAGATCGTCTCTGATTCTATTATTGATTGTTCCAGTAACTTAGGGTTTCCTATGGCTCCTTCTCCATGTATGATCGCTACTTCTGGTCTTCCAAATATCCTGTAGTATATTCCACAGAATCCTGGGACCTGGTCACACCTCACATACCCAAACCTCGTTAAGGTGATCAATAGGATGAATATTAAAAGCGCTAGCGCGATTATGTGGGGCACGTTATCCTGCAGCTGCCCTTTATCCATCTCCTCCGCCATCATCCTTCCTCTTTCTTTCATCTGAATCTTTTCCTGCCTTTCTTTTATACGTGCTGAGGGAATCTTCTTCATCAGCTACTTATAGTAGATACATCAAGTATTTATAAGTTTATACAGTAAATAAGTACTGAAGTGATTTGAAATGAAGGGTGTTAAGACTGAGAAAACGACCGGGCCGATGAGTGGTTCCGGGATAATGAGGTTCTTCGATGTTTCCGGAGGAGGCCCAAAGATCTCTCCGGAGGTAGTTATCGGTCTATCCGTGGCTACGATAGTTTTAGTGATACTCGGCACAGCTCTGCTCTAGTTGCTTTAGATCAGTAGTGTGAAGAGACTGAACGTTGTTAGTGTTAGGATAGTCACGAGTATCGATGCCACTATGACTCCAAGGGATATAGGCAACAGTGCTTTTCTTTGACTCATCCCGAGTAACCATGCTACCAGTACCCCTGTGTACACTCCTGATCCGGGTAGAGGTATCGCGACGAAGAAGAATATCCCATAGGTCCCGTACTTATCCATGTAGGGTGCTGACTTTCTTCTAAGTCTGGCGACGTGTTTCTTGACGAACTCCCACTCCTCGATGAACTTCCAGAATATGTTTAACACGATGAAGAAAAGTGGTATCAATAGTAAGTTGATCGCTGTAACGAGTATAACTACAGTGAGTGGATCCATCCCCGTGGCTATACCGTAAGGTATCGCTCCTCTGAGTTCTATGCTTGGTAGAAAAGTTATGAAGATTAGTCTAAGCACTTCTGGTAGGGTAAACATAAATCTATTAAGTATGTACGTATTAATTAAACAAAGGTATTAATTTATGTGTGACAAATGCAAATGAGGAGGTATAAAGATGTATAGTCTCAGAGG
>PWMI01000058.1 GCA_003558235.1 Candidatus Iainarchaeum sp. | reverse complement strand
ATATTGGAATTCTGCCTGTGCTCCCTGTCTTTCCTTGTGCTACAATTACATCAGTACCACCTATATCTCTCCACACAGTTACTAAGGCATTGTAAATAGCTTGTCCACCTGTTGTTTGTACATTTAAGTCCATGTAACAACCCTCAAGAGTTTCCAATGAGTAAAGAGTAATCTCATTCGTAGTTGATAAGTTCATACTCTCGTCTATGTATCTGTATCTGTCAGGGTAGTCATCGTTTCCGTATTTGATTGTTGCTTCTACATTTGCTACACCCCAATCAACAAGAGAACATACTTCTACATTCGTTTGGTTTGATACATCTATAATAACAGAATCAGAAGTATGAGTTGAATTACTTATTTGAACTTGAATTAGATAATCGTTGTCAGTTATGGCATCAAGAGTTTTTTCGTCTGTTGAAGTAATGTTTAAGAGGGGTGTTTCTGCTCCCGCACATTCATACATTTCATCTGTTACATAAGTAACCTCAAAGTAAAGTCTTTCAGATTCATTCGTATGTTCTTTAGAACGAAATCCTACATATCTTGTGTTAGAATCAAAATCCTCAGGTTCTAATTTTCCTTGAATAGTAAATAAACCATCATCGCTAAGTTCGTCATGAACATCATTTGTAAAATCAAAAGAGTACCAATTATCATCAACAAAAGTGTTCATTGCTTTACTATCTCGTGCCGTTGCATCACAATTAGTAACTTCTGTTTCTTGATTATTCCATGTAAGAGTAGTTTCATCAAAAGTATCATTACAATAATAAAAATTTGCTGTTAGCGAAGCTGAAGAAGAAGCAGTATGGTGCAGATACAAAAATATTTTAGCACTTGCTATAACCTTTACAGAAGTGTATTCATTCATTTTTGTTAGATTTATCCCTATGTAACTTCTCCTTGCGTATCCACTTCTTGCCTGAACAGAAAGAAGACTTCCTGTTCCATAATTAGTATCTGGTAAATCTTCCGCAACATAAGTATCTCCTTCTATCAATCCCCTACCCTCTGCCTGACTTGTAGTAGGGTCTATTATAACAGGAAACACAGCAGAAGCCAAATAATCTTTAGGTACAATTATCTCATAGAATAAATTATTACCTCTTTGAACTACTGTATGTTCTAACCATAAGAAGTTTCCATCTAAAGAACTATCAGTTACATAAGGTCTTTCAATAAACATAATTAAATTATCCGAAGCATCTCTGAACTCAAAGTTATTATCAACTAACTCAAAGTTCAAATCATGTGCAGGATTTATCTTATGAACTATCTCCAAATCCCTATTGAAATTCTCAGGTGCATCTTCTCTTTGAAGTGTTATCAAATTCTTAACCTTGTAATCATAAGCATAGTAAGTTGAACTTGAACTTGAACCGAAGTTATAAGTCATAGAATTATCTTCAACATAACCATTACTAAAAACAATATCATCAATACCTCTTATAGTTTCAAACGCATAATTCAATTCATGTCCTTGTGCTGTGTAAGAATAAACTTGTTGGTAAGGATTAGTTTTAAAGTATGCTTTGTAAGTTCCGTGAGTATTCATCCATACTCCACTTTCAGTTTCCCATAAATTATTATTAACTCTTTCCCATTCCCCTTGCTCGTTCAAAGCATTAACCCATCTATCAGTTACAGTAACAGTTCCATCTGAGTTGTATGTTTTAGTTATTCTCTCATCAACAGCTACTGTGTGAGCCAAGCTCACACTAATTAAAAGCATTAAAATTATTGTTAAGTGTAGTATTCTTTTATTCAAGCATTTCACCTCTTACCGTTGTGGATAGTGTGGTTGTGCATAAAACACTACACCGGCTATAATACAGAGTATCATAACTAATGGAAATAACTTCACTAATATTGAAGTCATCGTGTCCATATCCCCTGAATCTTCTGCCTCACCTATAACTGTATTAATTACAGGTAGCATAGCAAGGAATACCACAAGAGTCAACACAGCAAAAATTATAGTTGTTATGCTCATCTGTCCTCTTATCATAGTTTACCTCCTTTGAGTTTAACTGCTTGTCCTTTGAAAGTCCACCCAAATCCCTTACTTTTGACTTCTCTTAACCAATCTTTACTTTTCTTAACAGGGTGTAAGGTAAGCATACCCCTCGCAGAAGTTCTTGTTACATCTGCCCAATCTGCCTTGGCTGTCCATCTATCTTTTTTCTTCTTACTTTTTGGTTTGAATGAAGATAATGATGGAACATTAAATCTTGGTTCAGTTGAAAGCCTTCCTTTTCCAACCATAGTTGGTGTCGGTGCTACTGGTGTAATCGGTTTAGTTGGTGTAGATGAGTAAAGTTTTGCACTTGTTATTTGATAAGAAGTCATTGGACTGATGGATGGTTTACTCTTTTCTCTTAATAAAGAAGATACAAACTCAGGTCTACCTCTACCTGGACTACTCGGTGGTGTTGGTTTAGGTTTTTTAGGTGGAGAAGGTTTACCACTACCCTTACCATTTCCTTTACTTGAATAAAATCTTAAACCACTTGGTTGAAAATAAGATGAAGGTTTACTTGGTGATGTTACTAAAGAAGAAGTAGGAGAAGATATACTACTACTTGGTGTTGTATAATCACTTGTTACTTGGCTTCCAAAAGAATAAGTACCCCTACTTGTACTTTGTAATGATGATGACATTCCTACCAAACCTATTTCAGGTGTGAAGAATGCAGAACTTGATGGTACAGATGAATAAGTAGAAGCCATTCCAATAAATCCTTTTCCTGTTGCACCAGAACCAACACCAGCAACAGGTGTGAAAGCACCTACAAAAGGAACTCTTACACCACTTGTAACTATGTAACCTGGTTTAAAAGGAACAGCTTCTAAACTTGAAGTAACAGAAGGATCAAAGACAGCTTGTATTTCAGATTTAGTACCTGGAATATATGCTGTCAATCCTGAAGTCAATGGTTTTGTCCATGTGTAAGTACCTCTTGGAAATTCAGTACCCACATTAACTTCAAATCCACCAGGTGCTTCAACATACATCAAACCAGGTTTCTTAGGCGCACCAAACAAATCTTTAATTTAAGGGAATAATTTATAATTATAAGAACCATCTACACCAGCAAAGTGTGTGGATGCTTGTGGTGAAATGTGTAAAGCACTTTTAATATCATAATCTGTCCATGTGTCAGGTGTAACATGAATACCACCTTTTTTAACACCTAACTCAATATTTACTTCACTATCTACAAATAACTGTTTGTGGAGTTTAGCTCTCTCGGCAGGAGACAATTTTTCTCCTGCTTCAGGAAACCTTTTTAAACCACTTTCAACCTTAGGGTCTGTTGCATAATAAGTTATATCATCCATACCTCTTGTTCTTATCAAACCCTCTGTTTGTTTCCATAGATGTGAACCTTTTGAATAACCTGCACCAACAAGAACGATGTCTTTCCCAGCAACACCTAATATTTCTCCCTTTTCCACATCTGTTTCTGCCAATTTGTAGCTATCATAAGTAGACTGAGCATATTTTCCACCAAGATAAAGTCCTGCTCCAGTTGAAGTAGTTTGTAATCCAACTCCAACTGCTGATCCTGCTTTAGCACCAAACAATGTAGTAGCACCTGATGTTGCACCGGATACAATAGCTCCTTTTACATATCCTACACCTGCTGTTAAACCAACAAGAGCTACTTGTTTAACTGGACTTTTTCTTATATCTT
>PWMI01000062.1 GCA_003558235.1 Candidatus Iainarchaeum sp. | reverse complement strand
CCGAATGTCACACACTGTTACCTCCGCGAAGTGCCGCCGCAGTGGCCCTGTAACCTGTTCGCCATGGCACATTCATCAGAACGGCGGGATATACGGGATTTTGCACGCAGAATGGCCGACTGCACGGGCGCCGACAGCTATGATGTTCTGTTCTCAACACGCGAGTATAAGAAAACACCGATGCAGTATTTTACGGAACAGACCACCTGATTGTGCAACAGAATTCGAGGGGATGATTAACCGTAAGTCCTCAGTGAACCACGTTATTTCAGGCGATTCTTCCACCGGGCCTGTTCCTGACAAGGGCGCACAAATCGTACTGGACACCGGTTAGGGTCCGTCCCTCGTCTGCGTAAGTATTTGAATCGTGGCCGTTATGTCGCTAAGACGCTGTATGCCGCGCCACATCGTCTCCGTTCCTGGTTTGCCATTGCGCTTTCGATGGCCACCCAATGACGCCACCATCTCCATCGCCTCTCCAAGTGAAGGCACTTCCGCATCCTCTGATACCGGTTTTTTTTCTATAAACGTTACAAGCGCGCGCCATTCATCTTCTGTAAAAAACACCGTCGCCGCAACATCCGGTATCTCACGACCCAATTGAGTCAGGTAATATACCCGCCATGCTACTATCATATCCAAGGCAAGACAGGTCTTTATGCGTTCTGCTGTCTGGAACTGACGGTCTTCCATGCCGCAACCGCTTTTAAGCGTCCTGTGAAAGACCTCTATCCCCCAACGACCACCATACTGCTCGCTACGGTGTAAAGCTTCTTCTGGCGTCTCAGTAGGCTCCGTTGTCAAAAGCATCCATTCAAGACCTTCACCCGGCCTGCAGTCCTCTTCACAAATATAAACCGCCCATACTGTTATCGGGGGTAAATCCGACAAATGCCGTGGGGGCTTTATAACCACCTTGCTATATCTGTGCTCTGTCCTCACCTTCCGGGCTGGCTGCCCCTGCCTGGCCGGCACCTTAATATCCACTATATTACTGACAGGTTCTTTGCGCATCTTTTCCCAAACCTTGTCGCCGCCCACCGTCCGACGCTGACGCGATTTTTCCGCTCTCACCAACAGACCCGCGTTTTCTTCCTTCTCTCTGGCATAGTGAAAAAGCTCGAAAACGTCACTTTCACGGTCACCTACGCTCAAAAAACGGGTGTCGGGATAGAGCCTCTGCGCTTCACAGGCCTTCTCATAAGACTTGAGCCACTTATAGCTTTCCTTCTCATTGATCGGTACGCTTTTTATATCGCTTTTATCGCGCCGCTCTTCATCGCGGCTCCAGCACTGAACATCTAAAAAACCAAGAGGAACACCCTCCTCGTTAAACATTATAGTATCATGCAGGATCAGACCCTGCGTCTCGGTCTGAGTCTCGCCGATCGGGCCAAAACCCTCGCTGGCTTTAAGGTGGGTGTAATTCAGCGATGTGGTATCCTGAACGCACAGAACTACATCTTCCTGCGATACGCGCTCTTTTGCACTTTCTATATGTGGGGCTAAAACTTTATCCATAGTTATATTTTCATGATGTATAAAGCGATATGCTGCCTGCAAACCTGCATCGTTTTCACAGGCAACCGAAATCGGACTGCCAGGTTTATTATAAAACTGGCGAAGCAGTCGGGCTGCCCTCACATTCAGGTGATTATCTCCTAAATCTATTCCTTCAAGCTCCGCTTCCGCCCAATCCTCCGGCTCCTTCTTCTTTGGACGTTTTACTAAGACTTCTCCATTCCCGCAGCGGCATAAACGCTCTCGCCAATCAGAGCACAGCGGTTTGACTAAAACACGCTTCACCGGTTTGTCATGTTTATTTTCGCGATCCTGACGACCACGCCCGGCTGTCTCTCCCATCTCTACCCAACCACACGCTTTGTAGCTACTTGCATCGTGCCTCTCTTTGACGACAAATGTCTCCAATAACGCCGGTACTACTCCGTAACGCCGCCGCCAATCAGAGACAAGGCGCGACTCAGCTTTGGCCAAAACATGTGAAGCAAGATTCGGCACTTCTACCGTTGGAGCTATTAAAAAACGGCTGTTAGACACCACCAGTTTACGATTGATATCCCGGGCTTCTTCTGTCCACCCAACAAATTCCTGCCGACACCGAATACGGAAGGCAGCGGAACTATAACTCAGACCACCCAATATACCTTGCGTTTCAGAAATAACCAGATAACGCAACTGTGCACCGCAAAGCGGCCCGCTTTTGAGCGGGTGATAAACATCCATTAAATCCCGCCAATGTCCATATTGTATCGACTTTGGACTGCCGAGTAAAACAATACCAACATCACCGAGTTCGGATAAAGTTCCACGAAACTCGGCGGTCTCTTTTGGTGGAATCTCAGCTGGTTTTCTTCGCTTCTGAAAAGCATATGTTTCCTTGCAAACAGGAAGCGAAATAAGATTTGCTTCATTCAGATCCTTCAAAGCCTTACGGCAACTCATGGCCTTATAGTCACCGTTAGGATTTCTCCAATCCATCAGCTCACAAACTCTTTTGGATAGTTTTGAGCGGGAGATATTCGGATTGTCGCGAATTATCTCGTTAATCTTTCCTACTACTTCGTTGTCAAACTTTTTCCCTTGTGTTATCATAATGAAAAGATGATAACACTTTTACATACCCTGTGTCCAGTGAACACTACAAAGGCTTGTCAGGCACAGGGCACGGTGGGGAAACGGCCTGGCTTGCTGAAGACTTGAAACTTAACACTTAAAACTTTTTTATCTATAACTTAAAATCACTTGCGGAGATATCGTCAAGCGCCAATTCCTTTCCTTCGTCATTGGATATTGGGTGTTGGATATTGGACATTCATTCTTTTTCGTACATAGACAATTGCGAAGCAATCGTGAAACCATTTGTTGTCGATGTGCACTCACTAAGAAGCCTACAGCGTTTCTCCGGCGAAAGCGGCCGATCCGTCACCGATAATGTAATGCCGTACCGGTTCACCGTCCACGTCGAGGTGTAAAATGGCCATTACCGCATCGGTTTCGAGATCGAATGCGGCGAGGGTCTCTTCCTCTGACTCACCCATGCGCCAAACGGCTATGGTTCTGCCCTCTTTCGACCTGATCTCTGCTGCGTATCCGCCGCTGAGTTCAGCGAGTTCCACCTCGCCCCGCTGCAGGTTGGCCCCGGCGTAAGCTTCGGTATCGTCATCGAAATCCGTATTTTTAGCCGCATCTTCAAAGACATTGCCGGTGATTATCACTCCCTTGCTCTCGTGCGCACGGACGGCCGTCATCTCTCGCCTTGCGGGAAAGGTGGCTGAATTGCCGGCGAACAGCACACCGTCGATACCTTCCAGGCGGAAAGCGGGCTGCGGGCTTCCGCCGACCACGAAGTGGTTGTCCACCGCCACGAACGGCCCGCGTCGCCCTGACTCGCGCGCGATGTTTGTGATGACCGGGATACCGGTGCTAGCTTCCATTACATTTCCTGCCACCAGCACGCTTCCGGCCACGCCGGCGCCGCTTATCGGCATCCACAGCAGCCGGCTGCGGCCGGTTTTGTTGTTGAGGATGCGCACGTTATCGCTCGACCAGCCGGCGCCGTACTGTTCTATGTTGAATATGCCGCGGCGCACGTCACGTATGTCATTTTCCTCGATAAGCACGTCCTTGCAATTGGCCACCGCAACGCCCTGACGTCCGACATTGTGTATCCGGCTCTGGCGCAGCACCACGTGGT
>PWMI01000071.1 GCA_003558235.1 Candidatus Iainarchaeum sp. | reverse complement strand
GAAAAAGAAGGTATAAGCGTTGAAATAGTAGATTTAAGGACCCTCCTGCCTATGGACATTGATACCATTGTCAAGTCAATAAAGAAGACCAATAGGGTCGTCATAGTGGAGGAAGACTGCAAGACAGGCGGCACCGGAGCGGAGATAGGAATGCAGATAAACGAAAGAGCCTTTGACTGGCTTGACACGCCAATTGTAAGAGTAGCCGGAGCAGACGTTCCTATGCCCAAAAGCCCTGCGCTTGAAAAACTCGCCATACCTGATGTAGAAAGAATCTGTGAAGGAATAAAGGAGACTCTGAAATGATAAAAGAGATCATTATGCCCAAGCTCGGAGAGACGATGGAGGAAGGATACCTCGTCAGCTGGAAGAAAGATGAGGGGGATGCTGTTGAACAGGGAGATGTGCTTTTTGAAGTGATGAGTGATAAGACAAATTTTGATGTTGAATCCCAATCAGAAGGTGTCCTGAGAAAGATACTCTACCAGCCGGGAGACGACCCTATACCTGTCACAACAGTTATTGGATACATCGCAGGCAGTATGGAGGAGCCTCTCCCCCAAACCACAGGTAAAGATGAAAAAGCAGTTGATAAAAAAGTCACGGGAACTACTGAAAAGGTTGAACGAAAAACTCCTGCAGTTTCATCTGAAGAAACTCCAAAATCCGAGCACGAAGAAAAGAGGATCGCGATATCTCCGGTCGCCAGGAAGCTTGCTGAAGAAAAGGGCATTGACATCACACTTCTAAAGGGGAGCGGTCCGGGCGGCAGAATACAAAAAAAAGATATACTTGATTACAAAGAAGCGGAAAAAGAAGAGAAGATATCAGGCGGAGAAGAGGATACGGTGAAGGAGTGGACTCCTCTGCGCAGGATAATTGCCAAAAGACTTACCGAAAGCAAACAGCAGATCCCCCATTACTATTTCCAGGGCAAGTTTATCGTGGACGGTCTATTGAACATCAAAGACTATATGAAAAACAAGAACTCCGATATCACATTTACCGATTTTGTCATATATATAGCCTCAAAAGCTATAGAAGAGTACCCGCTTATAAACGCGGCGGCTATAGATAATCGCACAAGGCTCTACAAGAGCGTTGACATAGGCCTCGCGGTCGCGGTGGAAGAAGGACTTCTTGTCCCTGTAATAAAAAACTGCTCTGAGAAAGGGATCAGTGAAATTTCCCGGGATAGAAGAGCCCTTATAGCCAGGGCGCGTGATAACAAGCTCGGAGAGAATGACCTGAAAGGCGCCAGGTTTGTAATATCCAACCTGGGAATGTACGGAGTGGAAAATTTCCAGCCCATTATCAGCCCCCCCGGTACAGCCATAATGGGTGTAGGGGCAATACAGAAAATCCCCATGGTAATCGGTGACAAGATAGAGATACGCAGTGCGCTTAATGTTTCGTTCTCTTTTGACCACAGAATTGTAGACGGAGCGTATGCGGGATTATTCTACAAAAAGTTCAAAGAACTCATGGAAAATCCGGCGATACTTGCATTTTAGCGTCATACACAATGTTCAAAAGGATAAGTGAAGATATAGAGACCGTTTTCCACAGAGACCCGGCGGCAAGGAATACTTTTGAAGTCCTGACAAGTTATCCGGGTCTCCATGCTGTATGGATGCACAGGGTTGCTCACCGGCTATGGAATAAGGGCGAAAAGACCCTTGCAAGGCTTGTTTCTCATATAAGCAGGTTTCTTACCGGAATAGAGATACACCCTGGAGCCATAATAGGAAGGCGTTTTTTTGTAGATCATGGCATGGGAGTTGTAATAGGAGAAACGGCCGTACTTGGTAATGATGTTCTTCTCTACCAGGGAGTCGTGCTCGGTGGAACCTCGCTCCAGAAAACAAAGAGGCACCCCACTCTTGGAAATAATGTCATAGTGGGTGCAGGGGCAACTGTTCTCGGCCCTATAGAAGTAGGAGACTGCTCAAGAATAGGAGCAGGTTCAGTGGTAATAAAATCCGTGCCGAAAGGTTCAACCGTAGTAGGCATACCCGGCAGGGTGACCGGAGATAAAAAACTGATAAGTGCCGATCTCGACCATAACAATCTGCCGGACCCAATATCAGACGCTTTAAGAGTTATCATTGAAGAGCAGGAGAACCTGGAAGCGCGCCTTCATACCATTGAGAACATGGAAGGATTAAAATGCAAGATTGACGAGTATTTTGAAAAAAAGAAGAAAGAGATAACAAGGATTTTCCCTTCTATATCGGAAGAACCCCGGGAGAAAGACTATGGCCAATAAGACCATTCTTTTAGCTTCTGCCCTTGGACTTCTAATCTGTACCTTCTTACAAGCGGCTCAATACCATACAGTCAGAAATGGAGAAAACCTCACAGTTATAGCAAGAAAGTATAACACCTCGGTTACTAACATCAGAGACCTTAACAACCTGCGATCTTCAGTTATACATCCCGGACAGAGACTTATCGTAAAAAGAACAGACCAACCTTCCGCAAATGCTCCGTGGGGCTACAACACGCTGAATTATACAGTCGTAAGAGGTGACTCCCTCTGGAGTATAAGCAGAAGATTCAACGTCTCTATAAACAGCATAAAAAATTCAAATAATCTCCGCACAGATCAACTCAATATAGGGCAGAGACTTAAGATAATGGTCCCACGCGAATTGCCTGACATAAAAGATCTGGAACCCATCACTGATTTTTCCCAAAAGACCTACTACAAGATACAGGCCGGCGATACCATAGAATCGGTGGCAAAGACTTTCAATTTCTCCCCTGAAGACCTTCTCGGATTCAATCTCCTTGAAAGGGAAGATTTTAAACCGGGACAGATTCTGATAATACCGCCTGAAGGATATTTCTCGGAAAAAGATAAAGAAAATCCTGCTCTTACAAGAGAGATGTCTCTTAGGGAAAAGCTTGTCAAGAACGCCTATGGCTACCTTGGCATCACTTACAAGCTTGGCGGCAACGGACAAAATCAGATTGACTGTTCTGCTCTTACAATGCTTGCCCACCGGAGTATCGGCATAGATATACCGAGGGTCTCTTCACTCCAGTATAATGAAGGGATGCCCGTTAACAGAGATTCCGCCTTGCCGGGCGACCTCGTATTCTTCCGGATAAGAGGCCGAGTCAGCCACGTGGGGATGTATCTTGGCGAAGACCTTTTCATACATGCAAGCGACGCCAGGGGGAAAGTTACAATAAGTTCTCTTGACAACTCCTATTATAAAAGGCACTACGGAGGCATAAGAAGGTTCCTCCCCAATACCGAAGACCTATATACACGGAGGATTGACGATGCTTTCATCAAATAGTGGATGCAGGTGGTCTGAATTCCTGTGGAACGGCATTAAAACAGTTGTAATGGAAAACGAGAAATTAAGAATTACCATACTGGCAGAAAAGGGAACTGATATCGTTGAGTTCCTGTATAAGCCTCTTGATATAGACTTTATGTGGAGAAGCCCCCTGCCTCTATATAAACCCTCTAATTTCGTAACAACCATGTCAAGCGGAATAGGAAATTTCATTGATTATTATCCGGGCGGATGGCAGGAGATTTTCCCAAACGGCGGAGGACCCTGTGAGTATAAAGGCGCTGTTTTAGGACAGCACGGCGAAGTAGCTCTTCTGCCGTGGAAGTACAGAATAGCAGAAGACAGCCGCAAGATCTTCTCCATAACATTCTTTACCGAAACATATAGAACGCCCTTCTACCTTGAAAAGACCATTACAATAGAATCCGGCCAAAGGTATATAACAATAAGCGAAAAAGTGGAAAACAGGTCGGGCGAGAAGAT
>PWMI01000038.1 GCA_003558235.1 Candidatus Iainarchaeum sp. | reverse complement strand
TCTCCAGTGAAGAAGAGGTTAAGGAGAACGCTATTCAGAACTGCCGGTTGGGTGAAGCTGAAGCTATACTAAGGTAGTTCTAAATCTTTTTATGTATTTCCCATATTCTTTCCAGTACAGTTAGTACTGCGAATCCCAGTATGACTATTATCCCGTAGTAAAGGAACCTGGGGTCGAATAGGCTCAGGATACATAGTCCTAGGAAGGATATCGTTCTTGGGAACCTTCCCATGATGCCTTTGTAGAGTCTTTCTCCTAGCACCGCTTGTGATTGTGTTCCCATGTATGATATCATGAGGACCACGATCGCTGTTATGAGTCCGTACTCTATCGCTACGTAGCTTGAGAAAGCTATGCCTCCGAACATACATGCGTCAACTATCCTGTCGGATAGGTGATCGAAGATGTCTCCTTTCTTTGTTCTTCTGTTGTTTCTTTTGGCGATCTCCCCGTCCAATAGATCCAGGAATCCGCTTAGTGAGACTAGAATGATTCCTGCTAGTAAGTAGTTGAAAGCGAAGACCACTCCAGCGGTTACCCCGGTTATTAGTGAGAACATGGTCACGATGTTTGGGTTGATGTTCACGACGAATGGGCTGAGTGCTTTTTGTCTGACTTCCTTCAAGTTCATGACTTCCTTCCTCCTAGGTATATAACTGAACTGAACCTTTTAAATGGGAATGTTTTTCCGATTGTTTTATCGATCTTGTTGTAGAGTATTGGAAATGGCCTTGGGCTGAATCTGTAGAATCCGTACGGCATTAGGAAGTCTCTTTTCAGCTCTATGTTGTAGAACCCTTTTTTCTCAAGCATCTTGACTAGTTTCTTTTTTCGTATTAGTCTGCTGTCCATCGGTAGGAGCTTGTTGTAGAACATCCTTAGGCTGTAGAGGTTGAAGAAGTCGAGCAGTACTCTGTCGTTCGTTACCCTAGTCATCTCGCTGATTAGCCCTTCGGTGTCACTTACTAGGTGAAATAGCCTCAGTGCTGTCACTATGTCGAACTCCCCGTCTTCGTACCCTGTTTTGAGTGCGTTTCCTTGTAGGAATGTTATCTTGTCTTCTACTCCTTTTTGCTTTGCTTTTTCCTTGCCTATTTTCAGCATCTCTTTTGACATGTCTAGTGCGGTTACTTCAGCGCCTTTTGAAGCGAACTGTATTGAGTACCTGCAGGTTCCGGCTCCGAGGTCGAGTACTTTTTTTCCTTTCAGGTCCCCCAGCATTTCGAGCACGTTTTCATTTTCACGTGATTCTATGATGTGTCCCCCTTGTCCTTCGAACCTCTTCTTGTCGTATTCCATCGCTGTTGTTTTTTTCTTGTAGAACCGTGTCATTTAATCACTTCATTCTAGCCAGAAGGTAGCTGTCTTCTCCATCCTTCGTCTTACTTCTTCGGTTTTTCTTTCGGGAAACTCTGTTTCTTTTACTTCGAAGTTTCCTTTAAATCTTTCCCATGTTTCTTCGGGTTGATCGTTGAAGCAGATGAACACTAGGTTTTTTTCTTCGAGGCCCACTTTCTTCAGTGCTTTCTGTATCTGTCTTTCGCCAGCGAGTCTGAGTACGAGTTCTATGTTTGTTTTTCTGCTTATGTTTCGACCTTGTTTAATCGCTCTCAGTGTTTCTTTGACTGCGTGTTCCACGTTTTTCTCTGTGAACGCTAGTTTCAGGCTGACTATCTGTGTTTCCGCGTTTTTCTCCATGAACTTTATCATTTGCTCCATGTTGTTCTTTTTCATCTCTATTGGTTTTACGATCATTCTTTCACCTTTATATTATGAGTAGTGATAGTAGGAACCCTGTTACCGCTCCTGCTGTCACGGGGGGTAGCGCGGGTAGGGCTATTCCTGGTCTTTTCAGTATGTATGTGAATAGGAGTATCAGTGCGGTTAGTGCTCCGAGTGATGCTGCTAGTGCGCTGATTATGCTGATGTTTAGGAGGGAAACGGTGAACATGAGGGGTATTGCTAGGTCTCCTCCTCCGAGTTGGAAGGTGTGTCCTGATTCTCTCTTTGTTTTTCCTTCTTCTCCATTTTCTTTACTGCTTGTTTTGGTGTAGCTCTTTATGTTCGTTGGGAACGCGGCTGTGAATGCTCTTGGTCTTTCGGTTATCGCTTTGGCCATGTAGAGCATGTGTTTCGTGTAGAACACTGAGATGAAGTCGTATATTCCGAGGAATAGTATGAATATGAGTACGGGCATTACTCCTAGTGATGCTCCGAGTATCGCTCCTGCTCCTGATACCGCGAAGATCAGTGCAACGTTCTGGGTTAGGTAAGTTGGTCTGCTTAGGTGGATTACTGTGAGTGTGAGCGCGAGTGGTATCCCTATGGGTATGGTGAATGCTCCTGGGATATTTATCCCTACTGGTATGAGTAGTTCGAACACTATGCTTGATGTGAAGAATATCGCGAGTCCTTCCACGGCGGTGAGGAGTTTTTTCTTGAACTTGACTATGAGTAGGATTATCCCGGTCGCGAATAGGATGTATGCGAACAGTAGTACAGATGCGATGGACTCTTTTCCTTCAGGTATGGCTGGTTCTACTTCTCCCGCTGAAACGAGTTCTAGGTACCTGTATCCTGTTGTTAGGCCTATGGCTTGTACGCATAGAAATACTAGTATTAGTGCGGTTACTATCTTTACTTTTTCTGGTTCCATTGAGTTCATCTCGAGTTTGTTACTCTTCCGTTGGTTTGTATACTCCGTAAGCAGGTGTGTATACATCTCCGTTTTTCTTGAGGTCTTTTAGTATGTCTCCTAGTTCTTCTTTTTCTATTCCTTTTTCTTTTGCTTCGTCTTTTATCGCTTCGTATCCTGCTTCATCGTACTCTTTGTTCAGGTCTTTTATTATCCTTATGACTGTCTTCATCCTGTTCATCTTTGATTTGCTTGATCCTGTGGCTATTATGTCTATGTCGAACTTACCTGTTTCTGGGTCCACTCCTACTTCCTGCATGCATGTTTTCTGTAGTCTTATGGCTCTTTCTGCGTCTTCTATCTCTACTTTGTCACTTAATCTGCCTTTTGCACTTGCTTCAGATAGTCTTATGATTGTTTCGAGTTGTCTTGCGGTTATGGGTACGGAGTCCTGTGATTCCCCTACTTTCCTCAGGTCTATGTAGAAGTCTCTTATCCTTTCTTCTGCTTCGTCGGTGAGGACAGGTCTTATGTGTCTCCTGGAGTACGAGATGTACTTCCTGAGTAGGTCTGGGTCTATGTCCGGTAGTGTTCTTTTTTCTTCTTCTTCTTTTTCTGCTTCTAGTTTTCTTCCTATTGCTCTTGTTCCAGCGACCCTGTGTGTTATGAGTATGTGTTTCGCTAGTGCTCTGTCTTTCTCCCTGTTTGGCTCGTCTTTGACGGGGAACATCAGATCAAACCTTGACATGAGTGTTGGGGGGATGTTGAACTGTTCTGCTGGTAGTTCGTACTTGTCGAATCTACCGTACTTTGGGTTCGCTGCTGCTAGTATCGCTGCGTTGGCTTTGAAGGTTGTTACTATTCCTGCTTTGGCTACGCTTATTCTTTGTGATTCCATTGCTTGGTGTAGGCTTGATCTGTCTTCTTTTCCTATTTTGTCTAGTTCGTCTACTAGGGCCATTCCTCCTGCTGCTAGGACTAGTGCTCCTGCTTTGAGGGTCCAGCCTTCTTCTCCGAACTCATCTTTTTCGGCTGTGGCGGTTAATCCTGCTGCGGAGGACGATTTTCCTGATACGTAGATTCCTTTGGGGGATAGTCCTTCTACGTACTGTAGTAGTTGTGATTTAGCTGTTCCTGGGTCTCCTATCAGTAGTATGTGTATGTCTGGCCTTATGTGCATTCCGTCTGGTTTTTCTTTCCCTTGTGTTCCGCCGAATAGCTGTAGTGCTATGGCTTCCTTTATGTTTGGGTATCCGTATATGCTGGGTGCTATTGATCCCACTATCCTTTCGTATATGAGTGGGTCGTTGGATAGTTTTTTCACTTCTTCTATGTCTTCTTCTGTGAGTTCTAGGTCTTCGAACTCTGTTTGTTTTTTGTATAGATGGTTTATGTCAACGTACTTGTTGTATATGCTTCCTTTTTTCTTTGATTCCGCTATCCTGAGTACCCCTGTTATCCCTACTTTGTCTCCTGGTGTGAGTATATTTGTTAGGTCGTCTTGTATCCATGCTGTTATGGGTTTTGCTTGTTCTTTTCCTCTCATGTTTTCTATTGGTTCTTGGAACTCTACTTTTTGTGTGTCTAGGAACTCTGAGTCTTCTTCTAGTAGTTCGAATGATTTTCTGTTGCATGCTATGCACTTGGATGGTTTTCCTAGTTTGTTGTCTTTGTAGTTCTGTTTTATTTGGTGTATCTTGTTGCAGTGTACGCATTCGAATATGGCTTTAACGAGTTTTGGTTTTACTTCGGTTATTTTCTTGACTGTTCCTTCGAATGCTACTAGTTTGTTTATTAGTGATGAGTTGAGGTCTTTTATTGAGAATTCGTATTCATCTGGAAGGTTTTTGAATCTCACGTTGGGTTTGAAGGTTCTTTCGAGGCTCATCATGGGTTTCTGTGCTTCCAGGGCTTTCTTGGCTAGTGTTATTATTCTGTAGGGGTCTTTGATGAGCATCTCCGCTACTTCTGGGTTGTATTCATCCAGTTCATTGTAGTCTATAATCAGGGACTTTTCCTCGGGGTAGTGTGTTGCTAGGGAGTCTATTCTGCTTGCGTACCTGCTTTGGAGGAATTCTTCCAGTTCTTCTTGGTACTTGCTGGATGTTGCCACGTCTTCTGGTTGGGGTCCCAGCGTCTCGGTTAAGGTTTCTTCTTCTTGGTCCACTTTTTCACCGTGTAATCTTCTGTTTTTGGTGATAAATAAACTTGACTTTCTTGGTTTAATCTTCCTTTTAATGAGTTAATAATTAGTTTGGAGTTCAGATGTACTTCTTCATCAGTATGAAGATGATTATCAGGACTATGATGCCTATTACTAGGGTCTCTGTTTGGGGCAGGGTCAGTTCGCTCTTTATCCTTATCTCTTCGTAGTTGTTGAATCTGTGTTCTCGTTCTGATTCGGTGAAAATCGTTTCTATCTTTAGTGTGTACTGTCCGGAGGCTTCTTCGGTGGCTTTGAATGCGCAGTGTGCTGTGAATGATTCTCCTGGGTGTAGTTTTTCTATCGTTCTTTTGCATTCTTCGATTGTTTCTATGTAGAAGATTTGGTCGAAGCGGGGGTTGATCGTGACTTTCTCCAGTGCTTGTGTTCCCGTGTTGTTTATCTGTATGGTGATCGAGTTGTTCTGTCCTCTTGGTGTGGTTCTTTCTTTCAGGTTTGCTTCTAACTTGATGGGTTTTTCCTGGATGGTTAGGTACGTTGGGGCCATGGTCAGGTGTTTTGAGTTGTACTTTACTTCTCCTTTTATTTCGTAGGTTCCTGGTGGTGTTGCTTCGCGTGTTTTTATCTCTACTTCACCGGTCCATCTTTCTCCTGGGCTCAGGGACGCCATCGAGAACTTTCTGTTGATGGATAGTTCTTCGTTGTGGATCTGTATGGCTAGGTCTCTCTTCGTCTCCGCGCTCTGTAGGTTGCTTACTTCCACTGTTAGGGTGGTTCCTTCGGTTTGGTATATTGTTTCTGTTTCCAGTTCTATGTGGGTCGTTAGTTGAGCTAGTGTTGGTGTTGATGCTGCTAGCAGGAGTGTGATTGATAGTAGTGCTATCTTTAGTTTTCTATTTCCAGAAGTCTCCATACTGTTCTCCTTCCTGTTCTTCTTGTTCTTCGGTGGGTTGGAAGATTTGGTCTTTGTATTTGTACGCTATCAGTGCGATGATGAGGAGGGATAGTAGCGCTATCATTCTCCAGTTTATTGTGCTCAGTTCTTCCACTACTCTGCACGTTGTCCATTGTCCTCCTATGCATTCCTGTGTCCCTTGTTCTCCATTGACTGTGCATGTTCTTGTTTGTCCTTCTACGCATGGGGTGTATCCTTCTAGTACTTCTTCTAGTATGGCTATGTTTGTTTCTATTTCTTGGTAGTTTTCTTTGGCTTGTAGGCATGTGGAGAGTTCTTCTTCTGGGCTGCACTTTGCTTGTGATTCTGTTATTATCTGGATTGTTTCTTCGTAGATGGAGTCGAAGTTCTCGTCGTCCAGGTATCTCTGTGGGACGTCATGTGATTCTTCACTTATGTTTGTTAGTGTGGTGGAGTACTCGTTGAGCTGGTTTATGACTTGGTTTCTCTGTTGTTCTTCTTCTGGAACGTCTACTCTGTTTTTTAATACTGTTTTGAAGTCATCTACTTTTGAGTCCAGTGAGTTGAAGAAGTCTAGTACGGTGTTTCTGTTTTCTCTGAGTGTGTCTTCACGTGGTATGTAGTTGTCGCTCAGTGGGGATGTTACCTGTAGGAGCGCGGTGGCTACTCCGTCGGATATCTTTCCTTCTGATCTTGCTTGGACTACTTCTTTGTCCAGTTCACTTACTTTTTGGTTTATCTCTTTTCCTTTGTTTATCAGTGCTTCTTCTGCGTTGAAGACTGCCTGTATCTTGTTGAATGAGGTTAGTACGTCATCGGGGGTGTTTATCTTGGTTATTGCTGATGTTGCGTCGATTGAGTCGTATCTGAGTTTTTCTGCTTGGTCCATGCCTTCGTCCAGGAGTTGTTGTAGTGGTGCCATAGAGGGTAGTGTGGTGTTTATCTGTCCTTCGTAGAAGATTAGTTCTCCTTTTCCTTCTTCGAAGAGTGCTTGTTTGTCTTGGCCGAACCTCTTTGATGATTGGAAGTAGCTGCGGACTGCGTTGTTGGTTGAGAAGAAGTTTGCTAGGTAGTGTGTTTTCATTATCTGTGTCCATTGGTTTTCTTCTGCTAGTTCCCCTGTTTCTGTGTGTATGGGGGCTATGAACATGATTTCTCTCATTCTCTTTATTTCTATGGGCCAGTACCTGTCTGCGCCTACTGTTACCCTGTGATTTGGTTCTAGGTCTATTGTTTCTATGGGTTCTTTGTATAGGAGTGCTGTTTGTGTTGCTTCTTCTACTGTTACTTGTGCCGAAACGCTGAGTGTGAATAGTAGTATGAATAGTAGTGTTTTGAGCGTGTTCATCGTTGGTTTGTTTTTCATGTTTTCGTCTCCTTTGTTTTGAGTAGTGTTGCTGTGTTTATAATTATTATTCATTCATCATCTTCTTTAGTTCTTCGTATGCTTTCTTTGCTTCTTTTTTCTTTGGTCCCCCGCCTTTCACGTCGTGTTTTGTTCCGCCTGCTGATCCTCCCATCATCTGTGCTGCTTTTTTGACTGGTTTTTCTATGTTTGCTTTGGATTTTGGTCCTTTTTTTCCTACTACGCTTCCTTCCGTGATTATCACTATGTGGCTGGTTGGTTCTTCCTTTATTTTTTCGTCTGCGACTTTGTTCATCAGTTCCATGGTTGCTTTCTCCATGTACATGATTGGTTCGTTCTTCTGGGTTGTTCCGCGTGCTATTTTTTTTCTGAGTGACTCTATCTGTTTTCTTTGTTCTTTCCATTCTTGCTGCATTTTTTGTGCTTTGCTGATGAGTTTTTCTTCGCTTGATCTTATGATTCGTGCTGTTTCTTCGAGTTTCTTCATCTTCTCGTTCAGTAGTTTTCTTACGGCGTCTCCCGCGACGTACTCTACTCTTATTACTCCATCTTGTTTTTTGGATGCGCCTATGATCTTTATTGGTCCTACTTCTCCTGTTCTGTTGCAGTGGGTTCCTCCACATGCTTCTGTGTCCCATTCATCTATCTTGATTATTCTTATGTTGTTTCCGGGTACGTGTCCTCCTTGGTATATTCTGAATCCGTGTTTTTTCTCTGCTTCTTTCTTGGTCATGGTTTCTTTCACTACTGGGATGTTTTCTCTGACTGCTTGGTTCGCTTTTTCCTCTATCTCCATTAGTTCCTCTTTCGATGGGAGTTCGAAGTGTGTCAGGTCGAGCCTTGCTCTTTCGGAGTACTTTTTGGCTCCTTCCTGCCATACGTGGTCTCCGAGTACTCTTCTTGCTGCTCCGTTTATTATGTGTGTGGCTGTGTGGTGTCTTGTTAGGTCTGTTCTTCTTTCTCTGTCTATCTTTCCTTCGATTCTTTTTCCTTTGGGTATCTTCTTCGTTCTGTGTAGTATGACTCCTTTGATTTTTTGAACGTCGTCTACTTTTTCCCCGTTGAGTGTTCCGTGGTCCGGTTCTTGGCCTCCTGCTTCGGGGTAGAACGCTGTTTCTTCTAGGACAACGTAGTTTTCTCCGTTGATTTTGATGTTTCCGAGTACTTTGGATTTGAATTGGTACTTGTCTTCGTGGAACATTTCCTTTGTCTTTGGGTACTTTGAAACGTCTGCTTCGGGTTCATCTTCTTTTTCTTCGGTTGGCTTGGAGTGTTTGAGGGTTATCTTGGCGTAGAGGTCTGGGGGTATCTCTATCTCTTTTCCTCTTTTCTCGGCTTCTCTTCTCAGTAGCTCGGGGGATACTCCTTGTGTGTCGTATATCTCAACTACGTCTTCCACGGTCACTTTGTCTTTGTCCATGAGTTTCTCTATGTGTGATCTTGATTTCTTTATTGTTTTTCTGTACTTCTTTTTCTCGTGTTCCAGTACTTGGTGGACCTCTTCTAGGTGTTGGGTGACTTCCGGGAACTCTGGTTTTAGGTAGTCCGCGTGTTTTTCCATGACTTTGTCGAGGTCGATGCTCCATCCGTAGTGATCGATGAAGTCGTGTGCTCTTCGGTAGATGGTTCTCAGGTTGTGGCCTCCGGATGTGTTGCTGGGTATGGCTCCATCGGTTATCGCGAAGAGTAGTGTGTGCATGTGGTCAGCTATGGAGTAGAGTGCGGCTATTGGCATGACTTCTTTCTTGAGTTCTTCTTTGCTTGACCCTATGTTTTTGGCTATCCTTTTCCATCCTTTTTCCATGTCCTGTATCTCGTCTACGTTGAGTATTCCTGAGTATGGTAGGTACTTTCGGTATAACTCTGATTCCTTTGTTCCGGTTTGTTTGAATAGGTAGTCACAGACCTCTGGGTACGTGACTTGGTATATTGTGTGTTTTCCTTGTGTTAGCCATGCTGGGCGGTCTTGGCCCATCCCCATGTCCAGTACCTTGGTCTTCAATTCTTTGTATTTGTTTCCTGTGACTTCGTAGTTCATGTAAACTTGGTTTCCGAGTTCTAGTCCCCTTGAGAATATCTCCATGGATACTCCTAGGTTGCCTCCTCCTCCCCACTGGTCTTCGTGGATGGCTAGTTCTCCTTTGGGTATCTTGACTGAGTCAGTGAACCATGTGAGGTAGTCCTCGAAGTACTTGTCTTGGTCGAACTCCGATGGTTTTTTGAATGCGTGTTGCCCGATCATGACGAACGAGGTGTTGTGTCTGCCTGATATGCCTACGCTGTCTATTGAGTTAAATCTGACGCACATCTGGGGTACTACGAGGGGGTTTGCAGGGGGTTCCACTTCTCCAGATACCACGTAGGGTTGGAAGTCGTATATTGATGCGTTTGTCCAGTAGGAGTCTTTTCTCCATCTTGAGACGACCGGATACCTCTTTATCGGTTCGTATCCTCTCTTGCTCATGTACTTCGAGAAGTCTTCCCATGTTTCTATGTATCCCATTCTTTTTCCAACTGGGTTTTCTATGAAGCTGTATCCTCCTGAGCACTCTGGTTCTCCGCAGTTTTCTCTGTTTCCTGTTGCCCAGAAGTGGTTTTCGCAGTTGCTGCATCTTCTTCGTGTGAATCCTTTTTCTTCGAGGACTTTGACGGGGTAGTACTTTTCCGGTGCTTTATTCGTCTTCTTCTTCAGTCCTTCTTTGAGTTTCTTCAGGGTCATTTAATCACTTTTATTTGTCTTCTTTGTTTGTTTTATCGGTTTGTTTTATCTCTCTTTCGAGTCCTCTTGGACCTATACCCTTTCCAGTCCTGTTTCGTGTGTCCGAATCATGACGTTGGATAGGTGTCTCTTGGCTACTTGGCTGAGTTCAAGTAGCTTTTCACGTGTGACTTCTTCTTTAGCTTCATATTCTTTGTTCAGTGTTCCTTTTTCGGGTGTGAATGCTTGTAGGGCGTAGTTATCGGTGTAGAATGATATTTTTTCAGCTATCTTCTCTACTTGGTGTCTTGAGTCATTTATCCCATGCACTATCGTTGTTCTGGGTTCTAGTTCATACTTGCAGAGGCTGCTGGCTCTTAGTATCCCTTCTATGTTTTCTTTTAGCTCTTCTCCTACCCTAACTCCCGTCGCTTTACTGTATCTTCGTGCGAAGTCAAGTGGAGCCTTTATGTCGAGTCCGAGTCTATCGATGTTTCCCCTTATGCCTATCTCATCGATTACCTCCGAGTCCGATCCGTTCGTATTGACTTGGATGAGGTAACCTTCTTCCTTCAGGAGTTTGCACAGGGAGAACAATGCTTCGGGTTGCTGAGTGGGTTCCCCTCCATCTATAACTATCGCTTCAAGTTCACTTGGGTTGTCATTGATCTCTTTAACTAGTTCCTCTACCTCCATCTCTTCCCCCGAGTACCTTTTGATCATCTCGTGGGTCCAGCACCACGGGCACCGCATGTTGCATCCTGCGAAGTAGATTACTGCGGAGGACATGTTTGGGTAGGCTGTGCTGGAGAACAGATCTAACCTTCCTATGTTAACGTTCATTCAACCACTCATGAAGATAAAGCAATGCACATATAAAAAGTTACCAAGGAAACCCTTGAATACCTCCGTACCGCTGTGCTTTTAAATGACGGTGAGATAAATAAATAATCGTGAAGCAAGTACAAGGTGAATAATCATGTCAGTCAGGCACGGATCAAAGGAAGCTTTGAACAAGAGAAACAAGAAGAAGTACGAGTTAGGATCTTACTCAACCAAGACCAAGGTCAGTGAAGAGGATCAAAGGAAAGAAGTTAGTAGAAAGGGTGGAGTTCTTAAAACAAGGCTCAAGAAGGCAAGTAAAGCCAACTTACTCGATCCGAAGAAGAATAGTTACACTATCGCGAAGATAACTGGAGTTAAGAACAACCCTGCGAACAGGAACTACGCTAGAGAGAGTGTAGTGACGAAGGGAGCGATAATCGAGACCGATAAGGGCGATGCAAAGGTCACGAGCAGACCAGGTCAAGATGGCGTGGTTAACGCGGTACTGGTTAAGTGATTTCTTTAAAACAAGTTCTCTAAATATACTTTCTACCAGTGGTATTCATCTATCCTCAATGATCCATTCAGTAGCATCTTTCTTCTCTCAAGGTACCTGTATACTCCATGGAAGGCCACGAGTACTGCCACAACCTGCGCGAGCACCATTGGAACTAGGAAAGTGCAGTGATAGGGAAGACTGAAACCCAGGTATGATAGGAAAATAGCTAGGCCTGCGTATAGCAATAGGTTCCTTTCATTGTCCATCAGGATCTTTGCTTTATCCTTCTCAGTAATTTTCCACACCTCAAAATGGTTTTATCTGGCTTTATAGGAAATTGAGCAGTAATCTTATGATGGCGTAGACTATCAATACGTATCCAACGATCTTAGCAAACCCTGATCCAACTATAAGTATTATCCCCAGTATTATCAGGAACGCTGGGCTGACCGAAGTCAAGAAGTTCGATATGTCCCGAATCAATCCATCAGGCTCTTCTTCGTTCACTTCGTTTTCGTTCGCTTGAGCGAGTCCAGCTCCGAAGAGCAGCATCACTGCCACCAAACATGTTAGCTTGCCTAGTTCGTTCATTTAAAGTCCTCCTCGTTCATGAACGCCACTTCACATTGAATGGGCCCAAATCTTTCCTTCGAACTTTTCAGGCCGCGTTCGAGTTCCTTAACTTCCCTCTACTTCCCTTTTTTCTTAGCTACCTTTCTAGTTATTTTTCCAAGGCCTCTTCTGATCTTTACCTTTGGTTTCTTCTTCGATCTCTTCAGTAGACCTTTAACGATTCCCGTCTTTCTTCTCTCTGTTACCTTTCCAACCGAAAACTTCATCCGTTCACCTCCGAGTTGTACCTCGATTTAACCATTACAACAATCATAAATACAAAGGGGTTTTTAATAGTTGTGTATGGATACAGCTATCGTGGCTCTAGGTGGAAACACCTTATCGAACCCGGGGAAAAGATTTACCGATGAAGAACAGTTCAAGACAGTTAACTTAACTATTAAGAGACTCCTTAAGTTATTTGAAGGTAGGAAAGTTGTTTTAACGCATGGAAACGGACCACAAGTAGGTGACCTATACCTTCAACAGGAGAGAACGAAGAAAGAAGTTTCACCACTTTCACTTCACACATGCGTAGCCATGACGCAGGGGCAACTGGGATATCATATTCAAAGGAGCTTGGCATCGCTGGGCATCAGCGGAGCAACCATCGTGACTCAGGTGGTGGTTGATCCAAGTGACCCTGCTTTTAAAAATCCAACCAAACCCATAGGGCCCTACTACGAGGAGAAAAAAAGCGAGTGGAACATGGAGAAGAAGAGAGGAGGATGGAGAAGAGTAGTACCCTCCCCCAAGCCCGTGGAGATAGTGGAGATCAAAGAGATAAAGAAGGTTCTAAGTGAAGGTACCCTGGCAATCTCATGTGGCGGTGGAGGGATACCCGTCGTGAAGGAGGGCAATGAACTGGTCGGGGTCGATGCCGTGATAGATAAAGATAAAACCTCTTCACTGCTAGCGAAAGAACTCGAAGCAAAGGAACTATACATAGTGACAGACGTGCCATACGTGTACCAAAACTACGGTAAAAAGAATCAGGAGAAGATACTGGAAATGAGTTTAAGGGAAGCTAAAGAACTGATAGAAAAAGAAGAGTTCGAGGAAGGCTCAATGAAACCCAAGATAGAAGCAGCAGTGGATTTCCTCGAATCAGGTGGAGAAGAAGTACTCATCACGAACTCGGAAAACGTAATTAAGGGAAAGGGAACAAAGTTAAAGGGGTGATTTAGTGAAGAATCTTGAAATCGTCAAAAACATGACGAAGGAAGAGGTGTTGAACCTCTTTGATGAAGCCGATGAATACAGAGGTAAGAGGAACAATCTACTGAAACAGAAGACCCTGGGCATGATATTCAAAAAAGCAAGCACGCGAACCAGAGTGAGCTTCGAGGTAGCGATGTACCAAACGGGAGGACAAGCGATATTCCTATCGAAGCAAGCGAGTCAACTTGGAAGAGGAGAACCGATAAAAGACACCGCGAGGGTGCTCTCAAGGTACTGCGATGGAATCATGGCAAGAGTATTCGAACACAGTAAGATAGAGGACCTTGTTAAGTACTCAGATGTGCCCGTGATAAATGGATTGAGCGACGAGTACCACCCATGTCAATCCCTGACCGATTACTACACGATATGGAGGAAGAAAGGCCTTGACGCGAAGGTGGTCTTCCTCGGAGACGGTTCAGACAACGTCTGCCACTCCCTGATAAACACTGCAACGGTCCTAGGTAAGGAAATAGTGGTATCCTGCCCAGATCAAGCGAAATACCATCCGAAGGTGAAAGGAAACTACGAAGTCATCCACGATCCACATGAAGCCGTGAGTGAAGCGGACGTGGTCTACACGGATGTCTGGGTGAGCATGGGTGAAACAGAAGAGAAAGAAAGGGACCTCATGGACCACCAGGTAAACCAGGAAGTTATGAGCAAGGCGAAGAGCGATGCGATATTCATGCACTGCCTACCCGCACACAGGGGAAAAGAAGTCACGGATGAAGTGATGGAATCGAGTAACTCAGTGGTCTTCGATCAAGCTGAAAACAGGCTGCACCTACAAAAAGCGCTTCTACTGAAACTGATGAAGTGATGAAATGAAAGCGTACTCCGAAGAAGAACTGAGTAACATAAAGAAAGAGTACTCGAAGGTGAAGCCTAAGATAGCATCCAGGATAGAGGACTTCAAAGACACTTGGAGAGAAGGAGATGAAGAGATAATCAAGGAACTCGTTTTCTGCATCTTGACACCTCAATCCAAGGCAAAGGAATGCTGGAAAGCAGTTGAAAGGATAGAGAAAAAAGGCCTACTCAAGAACCCGAGTGAGAAGGAGATTCTTGCGTGCCTGAAGGGCGTGCGTTTCAAGTACAAAAAAGCCAGATACGTTGAGGAGGCACTGAAGAGGTTCTACTTAGGAGAATACTCATTGAAGGACTCACTCAGCAAGTTCAAGGACCCCGTGGAAGCAAGGGCACACGTGGTGAGTGAAGTGAAGGGCCTTGGTTACAAGGAAGGCAGTCACTTCCTCAGAAACATAGGGATAGGGCTTGAACTAGCTATCCTGGATAGGCACATACTGAAGAACCTGGATAGACTCGATGTGGTGGATGAGTTGCCCAAATGCCTGACTAAGAAAAGGTATCTTGAGCTTGAAAGGAAGATGATCGAGTTCTCCAATGAAGTTGGTATCCCTCTACCTCACCTGGATCTACTGCTGTGGTACCTGGAGGCCGGTGAAGTATTTAAGTAGCCAATAATTTTTACATCAGGAAGATAAGTAGAATCATGAGTGTCCCTGATACCAAGAAAAATGCTCTTTTCTTATCCATTTTAATCTCTTTTCCTCTTTCTCTTAAGGTTTACTCGATCCCCCTCCTTTGTGTCACACCTCATTTATAAATG
>PWMI01000011.1 GCA_003558235.1 Candidatus Iainarchaeum sp. | reverse complement strand
CGCCGTCCCGTAGATGCGGTTGCCCAGCAAGGGATAAAAACAACTCGAAATCAGCGGCGGCATTCCCCGGCGGAAGGAAAAATAGGCGATCGCCAGGCTTATGGTGATGTAGATCGCCCACGGGTGCAGGCCCCAGTGATAAAAGGAATGCACCATCGAAAACTTCGCGGCTTCGGGGCTTCCCCCGTGCACGGATTCCGGGGGGTGGGCGAAGTGGCTCAAGGGTTCGGCCACGCTCCAGAAAATCAGGCCGATGCCCATGCCGGCGGCAAAGAGCATGCTGAACCAGCCGAAGTAGCTGTATTGGGGCCTTTCATGGTCTTTCCCGAGCTTTAGGCTCCCGTAACGGCTGAAAGCGAGAAGGATGGGAAACACAAGAAACAGGAGGGCGGAAATCAGATAGCCCCAGCCGAATTTGTCGATAATCAGTCCGTGCAATTGCCCGGAGCGGCGGTCCAGCCATTCCGGAGCCAGCAGGCCGGCGCCCACAACCGGCAGACCGAGGAGCAGAGCGGCGACGAAGACGCCCTGTTGCCTGAGGAAGGCCACTACCCGGTCCATGGTGCTTCCGTTTGCAGTTTCGTTCGGCGGGAGGGGATCAGGAGAACCGACACTTTCGCCTCGTGGGTAATCCGTTCCGCGGTGGAGCCCAGCATGGTTTCGAGGGCCTGCTCCCGGTCATGTTCGTGTTTTCCCAGGACGATCAACTCAACCTCGCGCTCCCGCGCTTCCCGCAGAATATGGCGCCTGGCGTTTCCCACCACGCTGATCGTTTGGATGGTTTCGTAGCAACCCTCGCATTCGTTCTTTATGGCGCTGAGTTGATGGAAAATCTCCTCGCGCCGGGAGAGTTCGGCCCATGGATCCGGCGCCCGCCAGCCGACGTGAAGCAGGTACAAATGCGTTGCGGCCAGGTGCTCGTCCCTGAGGTAGGGAATGACCTGCTCGTGTCCGCCCTCGAGACTGGCTGCGTAGAGGACGCTTTGCAGACGCGTTGTCTCGGTCTTCCGGCCGTGCGGTTTGTAGACAAACAACGGGACATTGGTCAGCCGCGCCACGTCCACCGTCGTGTTTCCCAGGAGCGTGCGCTGCAGGAAGCTCTTTGTCCGCCAGGGAATACAGATGAAGGAGAGTTCGCGCTGGTCGGCGACCGCGCAGATTTCCAGCGCGGGGCTCCCCGTGCGCACGACCGTCTCGATGTCGTACCCGTCCGCGGCGAGTTGCCGGGAGAGCTTTCGCAGGCGTCTTTCGGATCCCGACACGCTCTCCAAACCGGAAGAAACCACGTGAACCAGTACGATCGAGCGGGTTTCGAAGTTCTTCAGGAAGGTTGTCAGGGATTGAACCAATTCAGGAGGCTCGTCAAAACGAAGGGGAACCAACGCATTCTCAAACACCGCTTCAAACCCCAAAAAAGTTCGTCATCGCCGTCGACGTTTCGCCTCCCGCGGACGTTTCCCTCTCCCCCCGGCACCTGCGTCGCTTTCCGGCCATCATGGGGAGAAAAGCGTGAAAAGAACGGCCCGTCGAGCAAATTGCGCCGGAACGAACGCCATCCCCCCGGGATCCGTCCGCCCGGAAAATTCTTTCGCCTTCCACTCTTGCAAACGCGCTCCGAATCTGCTTGGCTGCTCCTTTTCCGGAGGCGGACCGCCCCTTTCGGGAAAGATGTTCTTTTTATGTCCGACTTTTGATTTTCCGGTTGCCTTGGGTACCTTCGGCAATCCCTTTCCGACGGTTGCCCAAACCGGAATCAACCGTCCCGGCAGGTGGGCGAATTCCCCGAACCGGGCCGCCCTAAGTCGCGTTATTGATTGAAATTCAATCCGTTTAGCCAGGATAGCTCAGTTGGTAGAGCAACGGTTTCGTAAACCGTAGGCCGTGGGTTCGAGTCCCATTCCTGGCTCCCCGAACATATATCCTTAAGTTATTGATCTGCGGATGGTTCCGAGCGGTTGTCCGGCGGGAACGCCGGCATTTCTCCCGTCCCATCGTCCAGCGAAACACCCCCCGCCGTGCTGCGCATCAATCGTGAGCTGCCGGAATATCCCGGCATCAAGGTCGTGTGGTAGCCCCGAGAGTCGGAAACCCCCGGGCCCGTTGCACACGCAAAGGAAACACATGGGTGAAGCAATGCCGAAAAAAGGATACGGCGCCCGCACACTCCCTCCTTGGTGTCATTCGCACCAGGTTGAAGCCATACAGATGACCTCGGATCAAAACCTCAGGCGTCCTGCTTCCGCGTTCGAAATGGCGTCTGCAAAGAGCCAGGACGATCTTCCGTTCCCGACCCGGAATCGCAAGACTCAGCCCGATCCCTTCAGACCCAAACGCGGCGAAGAAGGGAACGAGGGAATAAGATAGCGTTACGGGAAGCTGCTTTGGGATCCGGCGAGACGAGAACGGGACGGCTTACCCCGATAGAGGTAAAGAATGGCGGGGATTCTTCGGCTTCCCTTGAAGCAGTCACCTGAAATCCCTTGCTCATTCCATGTCGATGGCTTACGAATTTTCGGCGATACTCGTGCCCGGATTCCGGCCGAGTCCGCTTCCGATCCCGAACCATGGTCAACCAGAATCCCGAACAGGTCGCCCGAGACAAGATCGACGGCCAACTCGCCGAGGCCGGTTGGGTGGTCCAGGGCAAGCGGTCGATCGATCTGAACAAGGGAGCACGCTGGAGATTTTTTGTGTCGTTTCTAATTTCGGCTATTTGACCGAGTCGGGACCAGTCATTCGCGGCACTTACTACTGAAAAGACGCACAATTATGGGAATATGTGACCACGTCCTCCGACCAAACAACTCCGTCTCAGGGAGCTGTTGTGCCTTGATTGGACGCTTTCAGACCCTCAGTATTTCGACCATGCGGCTGATCTCGCCACTCTCCCTTTAACTAGCATGAAAAACCCGGGCTTCCATTATGGCTGATTTGAACTTGCCGAATATTCTGACGCCGCGCAAGGGTTTCGGCGACAAGAGCGAGAGCGTCGAAAGCCTCGAAGCGCTCCAATCTGGGGAACTGACTCCAGATTGGTTGGAGGCGAACTACCCGACCCGGAACCTCCAAACGGTTGTGGACACGGTGTTTGCTCGACTCGAGAGCCGTTCCGGCACGGTGGGCTTTCACCTGCAGCAATCCATGGGGGGCGGAAAGACGCACACGCTTCTCTGCCTTGGTTTGCTGGGCAAGGAGCCCCGCCTCCTGAAGAAATACTTTCCTGAGATCAAAATCGGCGATGAAAACCCCGTCCGGATCATCTGCATCGACGGCCGCGCCAACCACCAGAACGGCATTTGGGGCACCGTTGCGGAGCAACTCGGCAAAGCATCGGCATTCGGACACCTTTATTCTCCCCTTACCCCACCGGACCCGGCTGATTGGAGAAAGCTCCTCGACGGCGAACGGGTCCTGATTCTTTTGGACGAGTTGCCGTTTTACCTGGACAAGTCCACCGCCGTCTCCATCGGCAACAGCAATCTCTGCAAGGTCACCGCCACTGCCCTCGCCACCCTCATGGTTGCATGCTCCGGCGGTCCGGAAACGAAACGGACGGCATTGGTCATGGCCGACCTGAATGCCGAAGCCTACCCGGACGGATCCCAGACCATCCAGCAGATCACCACCCAGGTTCTCGCAACCCTCGGCGGTGAGGCGGAGCGCATCCTTGAGGACCTTCAGCCTATCGAACTGGAAACCAATGACCTGTACAAAATCCTTCGCAAGCGGCTTTTCAATGAGAATCCGGACCCCGCCGCCGTAAAATCGGTGGCGGAAGCCTACCGCGAAGCCCTCCGCAAGGCCGCCGACAACCATTACTGTAGCGGCGATCCGCCCCGCCT
>PWMI01000075.1 GCA_003558235.1 Candidatus Iainarchaeum sp. | reverse complement strand
AGAAGGAAAACTTCTCAGAATGGTTCGATGAAGTTCTCAAACACTGTGAACTAATCGATAAAAGATACCCCGCGAAAGGATTCGTTACACACATGCCTAACGGTGAGTTCATAGAAGACACCATTCAAGGAATGCTGGAAGACAAACTCAAGGAAACCGAACACAAAAAAACCCGGTTCCCGAACGTTATACCCGAACACATACTTAAAAAAGAAGCAGAACACATCGAGGGATTTGAGCCAGAAGTATTCTGGATCACCCACGGAGGAAAAGAAGAGCTACCCGAAAAACTAGGGCTCACACCCACCAGCGAAACAGTCATGTACACAATGTACAGCGAATGGATAGAGAGCTACCGGGACCTACCACTAAAAATATATCAAAGATGCCCAACCTGGAGATACGAAACCAAACACACCCGCCCACTTCTCAGGGACAGGGAATTCGAGTGGATAGAAGCACACGACGTGTTTAGAACAGAAGAAGAAGCAAAGCAACAAGTTCTAGAAGACATAAAGATAGCTAGGGAAGTCATAACTAATCAACTAGGAGTCCCGTTCTACTACTTCAAGAGACCACAGTGGGACAAGTTCTCAGGAGCAATCAACACCTATGGAGCTGACGCCTTCATGCCTGACGGGCGGTTCCTACAGACCCCGAGCACGCACCTACTAGGTCAAAGGTTCTCAAAACCCTTCGACATATCCTACGAAGATAAAGATGGTCAAAAGAAGTACGGGTGGCAAACTTGCTTCGGGCCAGCAGTCGGAAGAATATTCGCAGCCTTCCTAGCTACACACGGAGACAACCAAGGAATGAGACTAACCTGGGAAGTAGCACCCCTCCAAGTAGTCATAGTACCCATACTCCACGGGGAAAACAAGGAACTAATCGAAAAATGCATCGAGCTGAAGAAAGAACTGAAAGAAAGAGAAGTAAGAGTGTACCTAGATGATTCAGACAAGACCCCAGGAGAAAAATTCAACCACTGGGAAATGATGGGCGTACCCATAAGAATAGAAGTAGGTAGTAAAGAACTAGAAGAAAACAAACTCACCATCAAAAGAAGAGACACTGGAAAAAGAGAAAAAATAGACTCCAAGAAGTTAGATACATACTTAGAAAACGCTCCTAGAAACATCCTAGAAAACCTGCGGAAACAAGCAAAAAACGAATTCGAAGAAAGAAAAATCAACGTGAAAACCATTGAAGATATCTCCAATGCACTGAAAGAGAAAAAGATGGCCAGAGCCAACTGGTGCAGCTTAAACCTAGACGGTGAAGAATGTGCAGATAAACTATCCGCCGAAACAAAGGGAGCAAAAGTAAGGGGAGAAAGACACGGAGCAAAAGAAAAACCCAATGGAAACTGCATAATATGCGGAAAAAAAGCAAAACACGTTGTCTACATCGCTAAAGAATACTAAGTGAACTAAAAAATTGAGAAAACCCTTAACCCTACTCTGTGGTAAATTTATTCGTTGTCTCAAGCATTTCTTTAGTATCTTTCTCTTCACCCTTAACTAATTTATGGTGGTTCCACACAAAACTAATCACCCTAAGCATGAACTCCAGTATTATTATGAATATAAGGTAGTAAAGAGCCAGTTGCTGAAAAGCAGGGTTAGTTAAAGCGGTTTTAATCGTTTCATACGTTCCTGAAGGCGAAATCATCCTTATATCCAATACAAAGTTACCTAACATAACGAGAGGTAAGAGCTTCGCGACATCCTCAGCTATCTTCCTCGAGTAGTAAGAGCATATCCTTATCGCTCCCACTATTGCCACGGAGGTCAAGAGTATAATGTTAACATCAACTTCTGAAACCGCAACGATTATCAGGAAGAACACTCCGCACCAGAAGAAAACCATCACTGGGAAAAGAAGTAGGTACTCCACAGCCGTCACGATCCAATTGAAAAACTTACCAGTACTTTTGCTCTCCCTCAACCCCTTACGGGCTTTCGAGTAAGCACTTCCTTCCTTGAAGATATCCTTAGTGGCTATAAACTCGTAAAATTCAAGTATGAATATGGCGAAGGCCGCTAAAGCAAACAAAGTCAACATCAATGGCTGCACGGATGTAACAAGCTCTCCGAGGGATATGAAGGAAAAATCCATGATGCCTAATAGGAAAGGAATATACATAGTAATCAACGTTCTAAATATGCATGGAAGATACTTAAACCTTTTGGACTCATCATAGAGTACTAGTGAAAAATCTGGTTGACGTATATTTAAAAAGAATAAAAACGTAAACTACTTGAAGGAGATGCTGCCGATGACAACCAAGACAGCTGGAAACATGATCATACACCGAAAAAAAGTATTCACCCCTTTTTCTTAACTTCAAGAAGTTGAGTTGAAGTTAAAGAGTAAACGAAGAGGTAAAATCAATGCCTAAACCGAGATTAACCGAAAAAAGATGGAAACCCGAGCATGAAGTAGAGCTACAGAAGAAGTGGAAAGAAGAGAAACTCTATGGATTCAACGAGGATACGGAAAAAGAGATTCTAGTTATAGACAACCCTCCAATCTATCCATCCGGCTCGAAGGAACTTCCCCTTAATCCAGGGCAACTTGTATCCTACAACTACATCGACATGGTAGCAAGAACCTCCAGGATGCATGGAAAAGAAGTCCTCTACCCTCACTGCTTCGATAGAAACGGAATAAAGATAGAGAGAATGGTGAAGAACGAAACCGGAAAGAACAGCAGAGAAACAGGGAGAGAAGAGTTCAACAGGCTCTGTGAAGAAAAACTGGACAGAATGGAGAAACTCATAAACGAAGTGTTCTACAGGTGCGGACTGAGCTTCCAGGAAGGAAAACACATATACAGAACAGACAGCGAGGACTACAGGAAACTAACACAGCAAACGTTCAAAGAACTGTGGGACCACGGATTGATATACGAAGACCACCGACCGAACAACTGGTGCCCAAACTGCAGAACAGCGATAGCGGAAGCAGAAGTAGAGTACAAAGAAGGATCAACCACCCTGAACCACATCAAGTTCAAACTACCTGACGGAGAAGAAAAAGAGATAGCGACAACCCGACCGGAACTCTTAGCAGCCTGCCAAGCAGTACTGGTACACCCCGATGATGAAAGATACACGCAACTACACGGAGAAAACATAGAGATCCCCATATACAACAGAAAAGTACCGATAATACCACACCACTACGCTGAGAAAGATTTCGGAACAGGAATGCTAATGATCTGTTCATACGGAGACAAAGCAGACGTAAAGATATTCAGAGAACTAAATCTAGATCCAATAGAAGCAATAAACAAAGAAAACAGGATGACACAAAGAACAGGAAGCTACGAAGGACTAACAGTTGAAGAAGCGAGAGAAACCATAATAAAAAACCTAAAAGAAGAAGGCTTACTCACTAAACAGGAACAAACACACCACAGGAAACCTGTCTGCGAAGCATGTGGAACCAGGATAGAACTAATACCGATGAAAGAATGGTACCTAAACCAAACCAAGTTCCTGAATCAAATAAAGGGAAAAGCAGACGAGATAGAGTTCCTACAACCACAACACAAAAGGACCCTACTCGACTGGACAGAATCAGTAACGATAGACTGGGCAGTATCCAGAAGAGGAGCCTACGCGACCGAGATACCCCTCTGGTACTGTTTAAAGTGCAACCACCCAATAGTACCCGAGATAAAAAGATACTACAGACCCTGGAAAGAAGAACCCCCCATAGAAGAATGCCCCAAATGCGGAGGAAAAGAATTCAAAGGAGAAGAAAAAGTATTCGACACATGGATGGACTCAAGCATATCCAACCTATACGTAGCAGGGTACAGACGAAACGAAGAAAGAATGGAGAAAACATATCCTGAGAAGATAATCAGGGTACAAGGCCGAGACATAATCAGAACCTGGCTCTACTACACCATCCTCAAAAACATCCAGCTGAAAGACCAAAAAGCCTTCGGAAAAGTATGGATACACGGAATGGGCCTAAACGAAAAAGGAGAAGCAATGAGCAAATCAAAAGGAAACTTCCCAGACCCAAAACCATTGATAGAACAAAATGGAGTTGACGCACTCAGATTCTATGCAGCGGAAGAAGCAAACATAGGTGAAGATTACAGAGTATCAGAAGAAAGGATAAAAGGAGCGAAAAAGTTCCTCACGAAACTCTGGAACACCGCGAGATTCGTCTCGATGTTCGAACAAACAGAAAAACCGAGTGAGATAAAAGAAACAGACAAATGGATACTCTCAGAACTCAACAGATTAATACAAGAGTGCGAAGAAGGATACAGCAGATACAACTTCTTCCCAGTAGCAAACAAAGTCAAGAACTTCGTTCAAAACCAGTTCGCATCCCACTACCTAGAAATGGTGAAGAAAAGAGCATACGAAGAAGATCAAAGCGCACTATACACCCTACACACCGTCCTAAGGAAAATAATCAAGTTAATAGCACCAATAGCACCACACATAACCGATAAGATACACAGAGAACTCTACGAAGGAAGCATACACAGAGAGATGATGCCCAAAAAAGAAAAAGAAGCGGAACACGGAGAACTAACAGAAACTCTGATGGAGTTCAACCACAGCGTATGGAAAAACAAAAAAGATCAAGGAATCGCACTAAAAGAAGAAGCAAAGGACACATCAATACCAAAGGAACTAGAACCCTTCAAAGAAGACCTGGTACAAATGCACAACATAAAAGGTGAGTAAGAATGCACAATCCACAGAGGAACGAGAAAGAAATCTTAGAATTCTGGGAAAAGAACAACACCTTCCAGAAGAGAAGAGAAAAAAACAAGGGAAACGATAAATGGAGCTTCATAGATGGCCCCATAACAGCAAACTACAACATGGGGATACACCACGCTGCAGGCAGATCATACAAAGACCTATACATACGATGGAAATCCATGCAGGGATACGATCAAAGGTATCAGAATGGTTTCGACACACAAGGCCTACCAGTAGAGGTTCAAGCTGAAAAAGAACTAGAGATAGAGAGTAAAAAAGAACTGGAAGAACTAGGGATAGACAAATTCATAGAAAAATGCAAAGAGATAGTCAAAAAGTACTCAAAGTCACAGACCCATGACTCCATTCGACTCGGACAGTGGATGGACTGGGAAAACTCATACTACACCTACAAAGACGACTACATCGAGCACGTGTGGAACTTCACGAAGAAGTGCCACGAAAAAGGCCTACTGGAAGAAGGGACAAGAGTACTCCCATGGTGCCCCAGGTGCGGAACCAGCCTATCCCAAAAAGAAGTCACGGACGGATTCACCACACTAACCCACACAAGCGTATTCATAAAACTACCGTTAAAGAACGAAGACGCACACCTAATGGTATGGACAACAACCCCCTGGACCCTTTCAGCCAACGTAGCATGCGCAGTAAACCCCGAGGAACTATACTCAAAAGTAGAGAAAGATGGAAAAACATACTACCTCGCTAGCGATTCAATCAAAACAGTTTTAAAAGGAGAACATGAATTAAAAGAAGAAATACTAGGTGAAGAACTCATAGGAAAAGAATACACGCCACCCCACCCAGAACTACCTGCACAGAAAAACATAAAACACGTGATAATCCCCTGGAAAGAAGTAGGGACCAAAGAAGGAACCGGAATCGTTCACATAGCCCCTGGATGCGGAGTGGAAGACGAAGAACTCGGAAAAGAACACAACTTAGAATCACTCTCCCCCCTTATGGAGGATGGGACCTACAAAGAAGACTACGGGTGGCTAACCGGAAAAAATGTCAAAGGGATAGCCGAAGAAGTGATAAGAGACCTAGAAGAAAGAGGTATACTGCACAGAAAAGAAGACTACGAACACCAATACCCACTGTGCTGGAGATGCGACTCAGAACTAGTCTGGAGAAAAGCAAAAGGAGAATGGTTCATCGATCAAACCAAGATAAAGGAACAACTTAGAAGAGAAGCAGGAAAAATAGAGTGGAGACCAGACTTCCTCGAAAAAGAGTACTACGACTGGCTCAACAACATGGAGAAGTGGAGCATCTCGAGAAAAAGATACTGGGGAACACCACTACCAATATGGAAGTGCAGCTGCGGAAACATCGAAGTAATAGGAACCAAGAAAGAACTGGAAGAAAAAGCAGTAGAAGGAATGGATCAACTCAAAGAACTTCACAGACCATGGATAGACAAAGTGAAGGTACGATGCAGCGAATGCAAACAAAAAATAGCCAGAGTAGAACCAGTAGCGGACTGCTGGATGGACTCAGGGTTAGTACCGTACGCCACGCTGAACTACCTCACAGACAAAGAACACTTCTGGAAATGGTTCCCAGCGAACTTCGTGACCGAGATGAGGGAACAAGTGATAAGGTGGTTCCACACCACCATGGTAACAAGCGTAATCCTCGAAGACCAAGCGCCCTACCTAAGAGTGATGACCTACAGCGAAGTAGTGGACGATGAAGGAAAAACAATGAGCAAAAGCAGAGGAAACGCACTATGGGCACATGAAGCAGCGGAAAAGATAGGGATGGACAACGTCAGATGGACCTTCATACAAGGTAACCCAAAGACAAAGACCTCACTAGGCTACGAATCTGGAGAAGAAGCAGAAAGAGAACTGGACACACTGTTCAACATAGATAACTACATCGATCAAAACATGGGTCAAAGAAAATCAAGAAAAAACCACGGAGACCTGAAGATGGAAGACAAGTGGCTACTCTCCAAAGTAAACACACTAAAGAAAGAAGTAACGGAAGACCTGGAGGGACTGGAACCCCACAAAGCCGCTAGAAAGATAAAGGACTTCTTCCTGAACGACTTCTCCAGGGGATACATACAACTAACCAGAGACAGAGTAAAAGAAGACTCGGAAGAAAGTGAAAAAGCAGCTGGAGTAATGCACGAAGTCCTACTCGAAACACTCAAATTGATGGCACCCTTCACACCATTCCTGACCGAAGAGATATACCAAAGGAGCTACAGGGAACACGGAGAAGAAGAGAGCATCCACCTCCTCGATTGGCCAGAACCAGAAGAAGAACGGATGAACAAAGAACTAGAGAAAGACATGAAAGTAGCTGAAAGCGTGAACGAAGCAATACTGGCACTCAGAAGCAAGATAGGAAGAGGACTAAGGTGGCCAGTGAAAGAAGCAATAATCCTAACCAAAGACGAAGATGTGAAGAAATCAATCGAGAAACTCAGTAGAGTAATAAAAGAACAAACAAACGTTAAGGAAGTACAACTAAAGGAAGAGATGCCTGAAGTGAGCAAAGAGATCAAGGTAAACCATAAAGCAGTCGGAGCAGAGTTCCAAGCGGACGCATTAAAAGTCATGGAAAAAGCAAAAGGAAACTTAGAAAAAGTAAACCAAGAAATCGAGGAACACGGATTCAGCAGAATAGACATCGGAACAAAAGAAGTCAAGCTCAAAAGAAAACACATAATAGTCAACAGAGAACTCCCTCAAAACCTAGTGGTGAAGGAGTTCAAACACGGTGAAGCCTACCTCGATAAAGAGATGAATGAGGAACTAGAGAATGAGGGAATAGCAAGGGAAGTGATGAGGCAAATTCAGCAACTCAGAAAAGAAGCTGGACTGGTGAAAGAACAAGGTATCTCACTAAAGATTCAGACAGATGAAGAAAGTAAAGAAAAGTTGAGGGAATGGAAAGAAGAAATAAAGAACAGAACAGGATCAAGGGAAGTTCAAATAGATTCAAGTAAACTCGAGGAGAGTTACGATCACAAAACAGAGTTCGAAGTTGAAAACAGAAAGTTTAGCGCCCAGTTCAACGTTCTGGATTAAACTTTCTTCCACCTTACACCATCATCGGTGTCCTGAACTTCCACGCCAAGTTCCTTTAGGCCCTTCCTGACTTCATCGCTCAACTCGTACTCCTTTTTCTCCCTAAGTTTATCTCGAACTTGAACTATGAGGTCTATGAATGCTTCAACATCTTTTTCTCCTCCACCTACACTCCCTGATTCCTCTAGTTTGAGTCCAAGGATATTCCCCAGTTCCTTCATTGTTTCCTTAGCTTCTTCAAGCACTTCTTTTCTGTTACCAAGGGACTTATTAACTTCTTTGCTGAACTGAAGCAATAAGTTAACTGCTTTGCCTGTATTGAGATCATCGTCCATCGCTTCCTCGAACTGCTTCCTGAGTTGCGTTATCTTCGAAGTGAGGCTCATTCCTTCTCCTCCTTCGGAGTTATCGATTAGGTATATAGTGTTGTAGATCTTTTCAAGTTTCTTCTGCGCTTCCTGGACGGAATCTTCCGTGAAGTCCATCTGCTTTCGGTAGTGAGATGAAGCGAAGAGCATTCGAAGTGTCTCTCCACTGTAACGCTCCAGAAGATCTTTCACAGTATAGAAGTTTCCTTTAGATTTACTCATCTTCTCTCCATCTATAGTTAGGAACTTCCCGTGCACCCAGTACTTAACAGGTTCTTCTTTGAGGTTGTTGATAGCGTAGTTCTGTGCTCTTTCATTTGGATGATGAGGGAACATGTGATCTTCTCCCCCTCCATGAATATCGAATCGTTCGCCAAGGTACTTAGTGGACATCACTGAGCATTCAAGGTGCCACCCAGGGTAACCCACGCTCCAAGGAGACTTCCACTTCATTATGTGGCTCGGGTCCGCTTTTATCCATAGTGCGAAGTCAAGGGGGTTCTTCTTCTCCTTAGTCTCTTTCTCTGTGACCCTTCCTCCTGCTCCTGCTCTAAGGTCCTCTATGTTCTTTCGAGCTATCTTCCCGTAATCGTGTTCCTCATCAAATTTCTTGACATCGAAGTAAACCGAACCGTTTCTTTCGTAGCCGTATCCATTCTCAATGATCTTCTCGACAGCCTCTATCATCTCAGGGATATGGCCAGTTGCTCTTGGAACCACATTGTAGTCACCTAAGTTCAGGGAATCCATCTCACGGTAGTAACGCTTCACTTGCTTAGTAACAAGTTCTTCCGGGATCATGTTTTTTTCCCTGGCGCTCTTCTCGACTTTGTCTTCTCCCTGATCAGCATCATCCGTCAAGTGACCCACATCAGTGATGTTCTGCACGTGGAAAACTCCGTAGCCCTTCCACTTCAAGTAACGGTTCAAAATATCCCAGTTACTGTACATCCTAGCGTTTCCAATGTGCATATCTTCATAGATGGTCTGGCCACAAGTATAAATCTTAAATTTACCTTCCTCCAGTGGTTTAAACTCTTCTTTTTTCCTGGTGAGCGTGTTGTATATCTTGAAGACCATCCCTATTCACTGTTTACTTAAACCAATCTATTTATATTAAGTTTTCCTTGTCTCCATAGTGAAGGTGAAAAAAATGACTTCTTACCTTGAACTACAGAAAAAACTTCGAAGAGCACGTAAAAATGCTAAGAAAAATCCAACTGCATTCGAAGAAGAGGCAGATAAAGCAAAGAAACTTCTGAAAGAGAACAAGGAAAAATGGGAGAAAGAAAGAGATAAAACAGCATTTAAGAATATGTTGGATCTTGAGAACTACTTAAAACAACTAGAAGCGATGAAGTGAATTTAGAATACATTTTAGGACTTTTTAAGAGTCGGGAAAGGGATTTGAACCCTTGTAATCGGCTCTGCAGGCCGGTGCATAGCCACTCTGCCATCCCGACAACGTGGTTATTATAGTTATGTAACAATAAAAAGATAGAGGAAGCAAACAACAAGAAGAGAAAAAGGTTTAAAAAAGGGAAACAAAAGAATAAACACGGATAAAAAAGAAGAGTGAACACGAAGGAAATAACTTTTCTCACAGACTTTACGGATGAAGATTACTTTTGAAACACAAAGAACTTTGAAGCAAAAAAAAGGAGGTAAAAACATGAGATTAGGCGGAAGACCTATACTACTACTTTCCGAAGGAACGGAAAGAACACAAGGAAAAGACGCGATGAAGATGAACATAGACGTCGGAACATCAGTAGCCGACGCAGTAAAAACCACACTAGGTCCAAAAGGAATGGACAAGATGCTCGTCGATGAAATGGGTGACATAATAGTCACGAACGACGGAGCAACCATACTAGAAGAGATGGACATGAACAACCCAGCAGGAAAGATGCTGGTAGAAGTAGCAAAAACACAGGACACCGAAACCGGTGACGGCACAACAACAGCGGTAGTCCTAGCAGGAGCACTACTACACGAAGCAAACAGTCTCCTGGATCAGGACATACACCCAACGCTCATAATAAAAGGATACAAAAAAGCACAGATGGAAGCAATAAAACACCTGGATGAAATGAGTGAAAAGATAACCATAGAAAACGACGAAGTACTCCAAAATGTCTGTGCAACGAGCATGAAATCAAAAGGAACAGCAATAGAAAGAGAAGAGATACTAGCAAAGATAGTCGTCAAAGCAGTGAAGCAGATAGCAGAAAAATCCAACGGAAAGATGACGATAGACAAAGGAAACATAAAAATAGTAACAAAAGAAGGTGGAAGCCTAGAAGAATCCAGAATGATAGATGGAATCGTTATAGACAAAGAAAGAGTAAACAGCAACATGCCACATAAGCACAGCAACCCAAAGATAGCTCTACTGAACACACCTATAGAAGTCAAAGAAACAGAGACCAACGCAGAGATACAGATAACAGACCCAAGCCAACTTGAAAGCTTCCTTGAACAAGAAGAGAAAATGATAAAGAGAATGACGAGCAAGATCAAGGAAAAAGGCGTGGACGTAATCTTCTGCCAAAAAGGAATAGACGAAATAGCGCAACACCACCTAGCCAAGAATGGAATAACCGCAATAAGAAGAGTCAAGAAAAGCGACATGGAGAAACTATCAAGAGCAACAGGCGCAAGAATAGTTTCAAGCATAGAAGACCTATCCGAAAACGAAATAGGCTCAGCGAACGTAGTCGAAGAAAAAAAGATAGGTGATTCATCCATGACCTTCGTCGAAGGATGCAAAGAAGCAAAAGCAGTAACCCTACTAGTAAGAGGAGGAACAGAACACGTTGTAGACGAAGCAGAAAGAGCAGTAGTAGATGGAATAGGATCAGTAACCTGTGCAATAGAAACTGGCCAAGTAGTAACCGGCGGTGGAGCAAGCGAAACTGACCTAGCAGTCAAACTAAGAAACTACGCTGAGAAGATCGGTGGAAGAGAACAACTCGCAATAGAAGGATTTGCATCAGCACTAGAATCCATTCCAAGAACACTAGCACAGAGCGCAGGAATGGATCCAATAGACACACTGGTGAAACTAAGATCCAGACACAGTTCAGGTGAAAAGAACGCTGGAGTAAACGTTCTGAAAGGAAGGATAGAGGACCTGAAAAAACTGAGGGTAACGGACCCAACGAAAGTGAAGAAACAAGCCATATCCAGTGGATCTGAAGCAGCAAACACCATCCTAAGAATAGACGACATAATAGCAAGCACGGGTGGAAGCAGAAGATCAGAAGGACCTGAGGGCGGAATGCCACCAGGAGCAATGGGTGGAATGGGCGGAATGATGTAGCGCCCAAAACCCCTACTTTTTTATTGTTCAAAAGATTTCTTAGATCATGGAAGTAACCATAGTGCAACACGGAAAAGAAGTTGTTCAGGAAGTAATGGAGAAAGTCAGCGAAGAAGTAGCTAAGGTCAAATTCAACGTTAAAAGAGCTGATGACCCAATAGATTCCCTTGCATACGCTAAGAAAGGTTCAGAAGAATCTGACTACGTAATGCTGTTCGTAGAGATACCTGAAGACAAGGATTACTTGAGAAATTCCTTTTACAATGGACTAGCTTTCTTGGAGGCAACCACTGGTAAAACTATTTTGAAAGAGATATACACTGACTTGGAAGAGCCCGATGTCGATGAAGTGGTGAAGAAGTTCATTGAATCTGCCTTTTGAGTTTCCTCAGTTCCTTCTTGAGCATTTCTAATTGACTTCTTATTGCCCCTATCCTAAGATCATCAACTTTAGCACTAGCTCCTTCAGCTTCCTTTAACCGCTGTAAATTCCCCTCAAGTTCACTTACCTTGTCTTCAATTAACTCCTTACGCTTGATGTTCTTTTCTCGTTGATTTAGTTTACTTCCTTGGATAATTTTTTTCTCTTGGAATTTCTTCTTATTCTTAGCCATGTTAACCTTCCCATACTCTCTTAAGAGAAGTACTTTTCCTTCAGAACCTCTTTTAAATCTTTGTACACCTCAGGATGCCTAAGCACTTTGATGAAAGCTTCTTCGAACTCTTTTCTCTGTTCCCTTGGTACATTAGATAGTGACTCTTCTCCCTTAGTCTTTATTCTATCTATCTTCTCTTCTATTTTTCTTCTTTCTTCAGGAGTCTTCTTTTTTTGTTGTACATCTATCAAAAGATCTAGCCCCACGAGCCCCTGAAGGTGAACTTTCTGCCAAGATGGGATTCTATCACCCATGAATCTCTTTGCTTCCTTTATTGCTTCGTATCTTTCCTCTTCTTTACCTTTCTTTCCTACTTCACTCCTCTTAACTCTCCTCTTAATTTTTTTTACGGCCATTTAATCTCCTCTTTATTTATTTTCCTTCACTTCTTTCAATCGTCTTTCAGCGGCTTCTTCCATTATATCTAGGTACATCTCGGGATAGAACTCTGAGATTAACTTCAAATTCTTTCTTTTTTTCTCTGGCATACCTTTGAATAGTTCCAATGCTTCTTCCTTTGTTTCTTCTATTCTTTCAATGGCTTTTTTTCTCTTTTTGCCTTTTAAAGAGTCCTTTGATCCTTCAAGAAGCCATAGCTCCGCCATTTTCTTTACTGATTCATCACTCATGAGCATCTTTGCTTCCTTCGTCATCTCATATGTTTTCTGTTCTTTCTTTTCACTTAATCTTGTTTTAACAAGTTCTAATTGTTCTTTAAACTGATTTAGTGCTCCCTGGCTGTAGGGTTCTCTGAGTTTTTCTTCGAGCTCCTCTTTAGTTTCTTTAAGTTCCTCCAAACTCAGTTGGTACTTTCCACCTTTCTCTTCTTCCTCGATTTCTTTTTTTAGAGTACCGAGTTTTTCTTCGAGTTCCCTGAGAGCTTCTCTACTGTAAGGTCTGCGTAATTCCTCCTCTATCTCTCTCTTTCTGTTGAGCATCTTCTTTAGTTTGCTTGGCATGGGAACACCTTTTCAATTATTTTACATTACTTTTGTTTTGATTATACTTAAATATTGAACAAAAGCGGTTGATAAATAAAACATCTGTTGATGGTAATCTATTAGTAGTCCCCTATCTTGCGTTGAACCACTTCACCTCTTATCCTTTCAGCCGTTGCCCAGCTTTCCCTCACGAAGTCAGGGTACTCACCTTTTTCCCTTATTACCCTCTTCATGTAGTCAATTACCTTGGACTCATGTGGATACCCACTATTTAGATCAAGTCCAAACTCTTCTTCGATTCTCCTCACGCTCCGATCTCTATTCACCTTAGCTATGACTGATGCCACGGAGCACGCTGGGTATGTGTCATCAGCACCGTGCTCCGCTATTATCTCTAGTCCCTCAGGAAGATCTACGTATCTCTTTATCCTATCCACGAACTGTTTTCCAGTGGGATCTGGCACATCTAGTATCAATTTATCGAACCTTATTCCCTCTTCTAACGCCTGTTCGATCACTCTAGCCATCTTCTCAGCTTCAAGTTCATTCAAACTGATCTTCTTCCTCTTATAATCTATCTCAGAAGCAGTGACCTCCACGCAGTATACCTTAACTGCTTCTTCTTTTATCTTAGAGAAGAAAAAATCTCTCTTTTCTGGACTCATCTTCTTAGAGTCCCTCACTCCATCTGAACTGAATTTTTCAGCCTTACTTTCATCTATTATAACCCCCGCTATGAAAAGAGAACCAATAACTGGTCCCCTACCCGCTTCATCAATAGCCAAGACGTTAATGCTCTGTTTACCCATGTTAATCTAATAAATTTAAACAACTAGACCCTAATATATATGATGCTTAAGAACTGCATAGCTATATCGGATTTCTCACGTGAAGACATGGAGTCTCTTTTTTCAAAGGCTCTGGAGTTCGAAAAGAGTACTGAAAATCACTCTAAACTCCGTGGAAAGATAATGGGGGTTTTATTCTACGAACCAAGTACTCGAACGAGGCTCTCATTTGAATCAGCGATGAAAAGACTTGGTGGAAGTGTATTAGGTTTCGCGGATGCAGGAGTATCCTCCGTGAAGAAAGGAGAATCGATAGCAGATACAGTAAGAACCCTCGAAAGCTACGTGGACATAATAGTTATCAGACATCCTCTAGAGGGCGCTGCTAAAGTTTCAGCGGAACACGTTGATATCCCTGTGATAAACGCGGGAGATGGAGGGCACGAACACCCCACACAGACCCTGCTCGATCTTTACACCATAATGAAGAATAAAAACAAGGTAGATGGCCTGGAAATAGCCCTATGCGGAGACTTGAAGTATGGGAGAACCGTTCACTCCCTCGTAAGCGCATTGAACAACTACAACGTGAAACTCAAGTTCATATCCCCCGAGGAACTCAAGTTCCCGAACAAACTGAAGCCCAGGATAAAGAACGATTACGAGGAACACTCAAACATCGAGAAAGCACTCGACTCAGATGTATTATACATGACCCGCATACAGAAAGAAAGGTTCGCGGATCCAACGGAGTACGAAAGAGTAAAAGATTCAACCGTACTAACATACGACCTAGCGAAGAGAACAAATGCGATGATAATGCACCCCCTACCCCGAGTAGATGAAGTTCAGTACGAAGTAGACTCACTTTCGAACGCAGTATACTTCGAACAAGCCAAGAACGGCGTGTACACCCGAATGGCCTTGATAGATACATTGATAGGTGAATAGATGAAAAAAGAAACAAGGATAAAAGTACGTGCAATCGAGAACGGGACAGTGATAGACCACATAGAACCTGGAAAAGCAATGAGGTGCCTTCGATTGATGAACCCCAGGATAAGAAAGCCACTTTACCTAGGTATGAACGCAGAGTCAAATAAAATGAACAAAAAAGACTTCATAAAGATCGAGGACTACTACCCCACGGAAGGAGAAACCAACAGAATTGCCTTGATCTCCCAAAAAGCAACGATAAACACCATAAAAAAGGCAAAATAAGCAAAAAAAGACAAGTAAAAGTACCCAGCGAAATAGAAGGGGAGATAACCTGCATAAACCCAAAGTGCGTCACCAACAACGAAAACTACCTAACTCCAAAGTACAAAACAGAGAACATTCAACCCCTAAGACTCAGGTGCACCTACTGCGACGAGGTCCTACAAGAAAAGAACATAGTTAAACAAAGGTTCCCAATAAAAAACTAGGTACATGAACAAAGTTAAATACCCCTAAAAACACAAAGATAGTACCCAAAGGAGGAATGGAAATGAAAGCATCTATAACCAGCTACAGAAGAGGAAGACACACAACTCAAAACAACCAGATAGTACTGAAGACCGATGACGTGAAATCACGGGAAGAAGCGAAGAAGAAAGTAGGAAAGAAAGTAACCTACAAAACCAGCGGTGGAAAAGAAATCATCGGAAAAGTGAGCCACCCACATGGAAACAAAGGAGCAATGCTCGCAAGATTCAAAAAAGGCCTTCCAGGACAAGCAATCGGTGAAGAAGTAGAGATAAAAGAATAAAAGAGGAAAAAGGATGACTGAGAAAGACGAAGAAGAAAACAACGTTTCAGTTTTAGACAACCTCAAAGAAAAGATAAAACCAAGTAACCTGAAAAAAGATCCAGTAACCCCGTTGGTTCTCCTAGCAATCATAGCAGCCGTAATCGTAGCCACCATATCCAGCGGATACCTCTTGACCCCCCTAGATGACACTGGAGAAGGAGATATTCCTGGCGAAGGAGAAACAGAGAGAACCATCCAAGCTGGAAACATAGTCCTACTAGACTACACCTTAAGACTAGAAGACGGAACAATAGTAGAAACTACTCTAGAACACCTAGCAAAAGAAGAAGGAGTATACAACCCTAACGCGGAGTACACCCCATTCGAGTTCACCGTAGGAGAAGGAGCCGTAATACCCTCCTTTGAAGAAACCGTAACCAGATTAACGATTAATGAAACAATGACAACCCCTATGATAGAGAACCCTTACGGACCAAACGAAGAACACCACACAGTCAACCTAGCTGAACTCAGCAGCTTAATTGAAGAAGAAGTAGTTGAAGGAAAGACCTACAGCTACCACGGAACCCCCCTCACCGTGAACCAAATAAACGATGATGGAAGCACTCAGATAACCATCGAAAACCCTCATCCACTGGCAGGAAAAACAGTGTACTTTGAAATAACCCTATTGGACGTGAAGGAACTTCACAGCGAAATCATAAAGCAAGATACCCCTGAAGTGGAAGTATTTATCATGACTTACTGTCCATTTGGACTTCAAATGCAGAAAGCCGTTCTGCCTGTACAGGAACTGCTTGGGGAAAAAGCAGACATCTCCATGAAGTTCGTTGACTACACCATGCAAGGAGAGAAGGAGATTAGGGAAAACACCCTTCAGTACTGCATACAAGAAGAAAGTGAAGAACAGTACTGGGCTTACTTAGAGTGTTTCTTGGAATCAGAGAACTCCAAAGAATGTCTCCAAGAAAACAATATACAAGAAGAAATCTCTTCGAGCTGCACGGAATCAGTTTTGGATCAATACAACCTTCTCGAGGAGACTGAAGGGTACCCCCCATACCCAGTGCACTCCGATTTGAACCAAAAATATGGTGTAAGAGGATCACCTACCCTGGTGATAAACGGAGCAACAGTGCAAGCCTCGAGGTCCCCTGAAGAAATAAAAAAAGCGATCTGCGAAGGATTCACAGAGAAACCCCTGGAATGTGAAGAAAAACTCTCTGAAGACGTGGCCTCAGCGGGATTTGGATTCGATGGAACCGGATCCACACAAGGAACCTGTTAAACCCAACTGTTTTTGAGGTGGAAAGATGAAGTTAAAGAAGATTCAGGAAGGTAAAGTAAATCTACTCGTTCCAGATTCAGAGGTCTACTCATCACCCGAAGAATCCCCCGTCTTCTACAATCCATTGATGGAGTTCGACAGATCCTTATCAATAGAAGTCGCTAGAGAGTTCTTCAAAGGAAAAAAAGAAGAGATAGAGGTACTTGACGCACTTTCAGCGACAGGAGTACGTGCCCTCAGATACAGCAAGGAACTGGGTGCAAAGGCAGTGGCTAACGACACCAAGGAAGTAGCCCTTGAATTGATGGAGAAAAACATAGGGATCAACCCTGAAGTAGACGTTCGGAGAAGCAGAAAGGACGCCAACGCTCTTTTCCATGAAAAAGGAAGGTACGACTTCATAGATATAGATCCCTTCGGGTCACCCACACCGTACGTGAGGAACTCTTTTAAAGCCATCAACAGAAAACGAGGGCTTCTAGCGGTCACCGCAACTGATCTAGGTGCTCTGAGTGGACACTACCCAAAAACGTGTTTCAGAAGGTACTGCACCACCTGCAGAGTCAATCCATGGGAACATGAGGTTGGATTAAGAAACCTCATATACAGCGTGTTCCTCTCAGCAGCACAGGAAGGATTCGCAGTTGACCCGGTAATGAGTTACTGGAAGAGACACTACTACCGAGCCTTCTTTTACGTTAGAAAAAGTAAAAGATGGGTTAACAGGAACCTTTGCAACGTTGGGTTTGTGGGGTTCTGCGTAAACTGCGGAAGAAGAAAAGTTAATTCCTCCATCGAAAACATGGTTGCCGAATGCAAGTGCGGTAAAAAGATGAAGATAATCGGCCCAACATGGATAGGTTACCTGAGTGCATGGGAATTCGTTAGAAATGTTGGTTTCCCGGACCCTCTTCTAAGCAGAATAAAGGAAGACTCACGTATAAAGGAGCTGCATTACGATACTCACAGAATGGCGAGCGTGCTTGGAAGTAGCTTAAAGAAAAAAGATGACTGTATTGAGAGGTTGACTTCGAAGGGTTACAAGGCAAGTGAAACCATGTTTACGGGTCATGGCTTCAAAACTAATGCTCCCAAAGAGGTAGTCTTAGAAATCTTGAAAGAGTAAAAGAGGTATGTTGAGAGAAATTAAAGAGTTGCTGCTAAGCTTACTATGAATAAAATCACTATAATTACTATCAGCGCCTTAACTAGTTTTGGATTATCAAGGAGAGAACTTGGGCTGCCTGGTGGCTGTTTAAGTGCTCCGCCTGACTTCTTCTTATCACCATCGTCTTTCTCGTCTTTCTTTTCATCTTTTTTTGCTTTTTTGGCAGTTGATGTTGTGAACGTTATCTCTTGTCTTGGTTTTTCTTTCTTGTTCACTTTTAGCTGTCTTTCTCTTAATTCTCTGTTTTTTGTTTGTTCTGTTTCCTGAATTACTTCGTAGTTGTCTATCTTTCTCAGTTGCTCAAAAACTAGTTCTGGTTTGTCTTCTATTGCTTTTTTTATTAATTCATCTGTTGAGAGTTTTTCTTTTGATTTTTTCTTCATTGATTTTGCTATTTTTTTCTTTATCTTTTTGGGTATCTTTTTAACTATCTCTTTGGAGGTTATTTTTCCTTTTTTCCATTCTTTCCAAAGTTGGGTGATGCTTGGTTTTTCCTTGGTCCCCTTGATTTTCTTCTTCTTTAGCGTTGCTTCTTTTTTCTTGATGTTCAACTTTATCCCCAACTTAGTTTAGTATGTGATGTATAAATAGATTTGGAGGTTCAAACTGCACCTAGAATCACTGACATGATGATGACTGCTACAATTATTACTATCATCAGTTTAACTAGTGAACTTCCAAAAGTAGATTCTGAACCTCCTCCATAAGCTACAGCAGAGGGTGTTTTTGCTTTCTTGGCTTTTGAACCTTTTCTCAGGCCAAAAAAGCCTCTTCGGGGCTTCTTCTTACTTGCCCCTGATTTTTCTCCAAACTCTGTGGAAAAAGCCTCCAACTCGTGCCGGAAAGGGTGGCTTAGCACCTTTACCTGCTCCACCTTGCTCTTGTCTTTCCCTTATCTTTCTTTCTAGTTCTTTTCCTTTTTTCAGTTCTTCCCTAGTTGATTTTATTCCTTTGTGACCTGCTCCCATCGAGAATAGTTCTCTTTTAATGTCTGAGTCTTTTTTTCTTCTTTTAGTTTCTTTTTCTTCTGTTTTAACCCATTTTGGAGTTTTTCCTCTCTTAGCAGGTCCTGATGCTGATTTTCTTACTTTCTTTATTTGGCCCACGAGGTTGTTTCTTTCTCTGTTGTATTTTGCTGTGCTTATATTTCCTTTTGAGGCTTCTTCCTTGAGGTGCGCCATTCTACCTTGTAACCTTTCAACTTGTTTGTTGACTCCTTCCATAGTCTGCTTTGGACCTCTGAACATCTTCATTCCTTGTTGTGCTTCTTCAGACACTTCTTTTAATGCCTGTCTCTGAGCTGTTGGTCCTTTTCCCTTGTATTCTTCTATTTTTTTCCCGAATTTCTTTTTGTTTTTGCTTGAAGTAGCTTTTCGTTGCTTTTCCTTCAATTCCTTTAGCCCTTTTTCATATTCTGGTGATCTTTTTTGATGTTTCTTTAATTCTTTTAGAGCTTTTTCTTTTTCCTTCCTTGTTCCTGCTTCTTCATACTTTTTTCCTAGTTCTCTCAGTTCTGCTTTCCACTTTACTTCTTCAGCATATTTTTCTCCTAGTTCCCCAGTTCTTTGTTTAATTTGTTCTTTCTTTCTCTCGGCTTCTGCTGCTTCTGCTTTCTTTCTCTCAACTTTAACTCCAGAGATTTCTTCAAGACGATTTATCTGATTCTTAAGACGTCTTCCTTTGGTTCCACCAGCATATTCTTTTTGTACCTCTTTCACATCTGGAAGGATGTAATTTTTTACATACTTTTGACCTTCTTCTATCTGCTTTTTAAGTTCTTTTAGTTTTGTGCGGGAATATGATCCTTTCACTTCTTCATATGTTTTCAGATTTTGGACTAAATTTCCAATTTTTTCTTCTCTACGTTTTAGTTCAACATCAGAAACATTCTTTGTAAGAGTTGAGTCCTTTGCTATCTTCTTCTTCAACTCTTTAGCTGCTTCTTGCGCTTCTTTCTGTTTAAGCTTCTTCAGTTCCAGTTCCTTTTTCTTAATTTTTGACATCATATCTTCTCATCCTCCACGATTTCAATTATTTTACATATTTATTTTCATGATGCTTTATAAGCATTCCACTTTTAGTATACATCTACCCTTTTTAATCATTGTGGACTATAATTTACCTGTAGTTCATTTTTCTCGTGGGCCAGTGGCTTAGCCTGGTTAAAGCGCCCTGCTGATAACGGGGAGATCGGGAGTTCAAATCTCCCCTGGCCCATCGCTTCGTGCTTTAGACCAAAACAAATTTATAGTTACTCGATGTTTACTACTTGATTACATGGTTAACTCTGGAGTTCAGATAATTGAAGAGAAAGATGGGAAAAACTACTTGATGGATAGCCCTTCTTTCGAGATACTGATGAATGATGATCGCTTGGAACAGATCTCGGTCAATGGACCAGGTAGACACGTTTACATTTTCCATAGGGATCAGGGCAGATGCAGAACGAACCTTATCATGGATGAAGATGAGATGATGGGAGTTATAAAGGAAGCTGCTGACAACAGTAGTGATTACATAAATCGATCTAAACCTTTCTTGGATGCGCGTCTTCCAGATGGATCACGTTTAAACGCAACTATCCCTCCAGCTACCCCCGAGGGACCCACCATAACGATAAGTAAGTTCAGGGAGAAACCTTTCTCGATAATCGACTTAGTTCAGAATGATACTCTTTCATTTGAAGCTGCAGCTTTCCTCTGGACGAACGTGGAGGGAGAGAAGAACTATCCTCAGAACATACTCTCGATAGGCGGTACGGGTACTGGTAAAACGACAACCCTAAATACCCTAACCGCATTTGTACCTCGTTCAGATAAGATTACTGTGATAGAAGATACACTTGAGCTTAACTTCTTCGGCAGGGAGAACCTGGTTAGAATGGAGGCGGTTCCAGGCTCCCAGGAGAATCCTGGGATAACTATGAATGATCTTTTGATTAATGCTCTTAGAATGAGGCCAGATAGAGTGATTATGGGGGAAGTTAGGGGTTCTGAGGCTGAATCTCTTTTTAACGCGATGAACATAGGCCACTCCGCTATGGGGACTCTTCATGCTAACTCCCCTTCTGAATCTAAATCGAGGTTGACTAATCCCCCGATGAATGTTCCAGTTAATATGCTTCCTCTGGTCGACTTAATGGTGGTTCAGAAGAAGGTGATTCGTGGGGATAAGATGTTTAGAAGGGTTTCAACGATAGTTGAGGTTTCTCCTTCGGAGGTGGGTGTTTCTTTCAACGAGGTTTTTACTTATAATCCTCAAACCGATAATGTTGAGAGGACCGATGTGCCGAGCATAAAGCTTGAGGAGTTGGCGAAGATTTCAGGAAAGTCTTTGAAGGAGGTTCAAACTGAACTTAGGGATAAGGAGATGTTCCTTCGGGACCTTGCGGATAAGGGCGTAACGGGTTTCAAGGAAGTTGGTGAGGAGATTCAGAAATACTACATCGATAAGAATATTCTGGGTATTGATTAGTTACCAGTCCACTTCCTGTGGGTCCTTTCCAAAGTAGTCCTTGAACTTGTCGGTGGTGTTCAATAACTTTGTTCTACCTTCTCTTTCTGTTTTGATGAATCCTTTTCTTTCCAGTTTCCCTATGTACTGGTATGCTTTGTTTCCTATCACCTTCGCGACTTTGCTCTGTTTTATGGGTTCCCTTATTGCTATTAGTCCGAGTGTTCTTAGTTCTGCTTTGCTTAGGTCTGGGTCTACTGCGAGGTAGCTTACTTTGTCTTTGTAGTGTTCTTTTAGGGTCATCTCGTATTTTTTACCGACTTTCTGTATCTTGAGTGATGTTTCTCTTGATTTGTATTGTTTCTGTATCTCTTCTATTGCTTTAAGTGTTTGTGAGTAGTTTAGGCCACTTACCTTGCTCAATGTGTCTAGTGTTAGTGGTTCTGGTGACATGAATAGTGCCGCTTCTATTATTTCCTTCATGTTTGTTGCTCCTTTCGTTCATTTGTTTGGGTAGAGTATGAATATGTCTCCGAAGATCTCTTCTTGCCATATGGATATGGATCCTTTGTTGGCTAGGTGGAGTACTGGTAGCATGGTGTTTATTATTTCGTCCTTGGTTTTTTCTTCTATTATTTCAGTGAACCTCGTTAGGTTTTCGTTGTCTATGCTTCTTTCGATTCTTTTTCTTATTTCTTCTATTCTGTCTTCGAAGTCTTCTCCATTGGTGTTGGCGAGTTCAAGCATGTATTTGGGCACGATGTTCTGTATTGGTGTTTCTTTTTTCTTTGTTTCCTTTATTGCCTTGGTTTTTTCTTTTTCTATGACGTCGTCTACTGCTTCTATGAGTTCATCTAGGCTGACTTTTCTCTTGGTTCTTCTTTTCTTTGGGCTTGGTTCAGGTATTTTTTCTCTTGGTAGTGGTATTTGGTCTGGTGTTATCAATATATCGTCCCAGGTGTCTTGTGATTCGTCTTCTTCTCTTAGTATCCATGAGTCGCTTTTTTTTCTCAGTAGTATGGAGCTTGCGAGTATCGCGTTGGCTGGGATTCTGTACTCCATCTTGTTTGCTTGTCTTATTATCTCTATGAATTCTTTGACTAGTTTTGATACGTCTATGTCCCATGGATCCATTTTTTCTTTTTTTACTATGTCTTTTAGGACTTCTCTCCAGTCGTGTCTTTGGGATATTTCATGCAGATCTATCTTGTTCTTGACTTCTCCCTCTGATTGTAGTTGTTTTTCCATGCGGCACACCGTTGTTCAGGGTTTGGGAAGCTGTCTCCCTTTGCTTTTAGAACGTTTTTATCCTATATATTTACTTACCTTGTCTTGCTCTCTCATCTTGTCTATGTCTTTTGCCTTTTTTCTTCTGTCAACCATATTTTCACTTAGATCAGTGGTGCTAGGAAGGCTATGAGTGCTATGGCCATGGCTATTAGGCTGAGTTTCCTGAATTTCTCGTAGTTTTCTTCTCTGATTAATCCATGGAGTGCTAGTATGAAAACAACGTTTGCTACTGTGACTGTCAGGATGTAGGGTATGCTTCCTAGGTATCCTTGTAGTTTTAGGTATGGTACGGGAGATATCGCTATCGCGGTTAGTATGAGCATTACTGCTGAGCAGGTTGATTTCTTTTTTCCTGCGACTATCGGGAGGGTTCTTCTTCCTTGTTCTTTGTCTCCTTTCATGTCTTGTATCGATTTGACTATCTCTCTTCCTGTTCCTGATAGGAATGCCATGGTTGAGAGTATCCATATTGCTATGGGTACTTGGTTGGAGACTGTTACTGCTCCGAAGATGAATGGTATTGCCATGCTGGCTGCTATGGATACGTTCCCTATGAGGAGGATCTTCTTTAGGTTGACTGCGTAGGAGTAGCTTAGTGCTGTGAAGATGAGTGCTATAGTTACTGCTTGGAGATTGATGTAGTACGCTGAGATGATTCCTGCTGGGGGGAGAATCAGTGCTGTGAGTAGGGTTGCTTTCTTACTTATCGTTCCTGTTACCAGTGGCCTGTCTTTTCTGTTGTTCTTCTTGTCTGCTTCGTAGTCCATGTAGTCGTTTATGGCCATGGCTCCCGCTGAGATTAGTATGGGGGTGATTAGTGAAGGTATAAGTATCTTGTTGACTGGTAGCTTTCCCAGGGTCACCAGTTGACCTACTATTACTGCTAGGGCTAGCATTAGCCCGTGTTTCATTCTTGTTAGTTCTAGGAATGCTTTGATTTTGCTTAAGTAGTTCATTTGTTCACCGGGAGTTTTTTCATTCCAAGCTTTCCCAAAGTATTTCTTGCTTGGCGTTCACGACTACGCCTTCGTTGGTGATCTTGAATGGGTGGGGTTTCTTGTCGTGGTCCGTTCCCCTCATCTTTCTGACGAATAGTGCTCTTGTGGGGGGCTTGAAGTATAGTCTGATTACTCCGTCTGTTATGAATTCTTCTACCCCGAATCTGCTGAAGCTCTTCTTTCCTCCGATGGCTTCGGATGTCATGATCGTTGTTAGGTCCATCTCTTTGAGTGCGTCGTTTAGTTTGAATAGTGAGTACCTTGTTTGTGATTCTGATTCCATCCACATTCCGAACGCTGTGGTGGAGTCTATCACGAGTCTCTTGGCTCCCATGTCGTCCACCATGTCTTTTATGGTGTTCACTTCTTCCTCGAACTTGTTCTTGAACTTGCTTGGGTCTATGGTTCCTACCTTGTATATTTGTAGTAGGTTCTTTCTTTCTAGTTCTGTCACTCTCCACCTGAAGTTCTTCATGTTCCACCAGAGGTTCGTTGCTCCTTCTTCCATGCTTATGTAGATTCCTGGTTCATCGTACTCTTCTGCTCCTTTGTAGAAGAACTGCATGGAGAATATGGTCTTTCCTGTCCCTGCTCCACCTGAAACTAGGACCGTTGACTTTTCAAGCAGTCCCCCTTGTATTAACTCATCCAGTCCCGGTATTCCTGTAGGTACCCTAGCCATTTTGAATCATGTGTTATAACGCATAGGTCTTTAATTAATGTATTGATTATTGAAACCTAGAAATCTTTTTAAGCTGAACTGTCTTTATGATGTTGGTGATTGAATGGAATTTGTGGAAAAAGATTATGCTCCGAGTGAAGATGATTTGATATGTTTATTTAGAGTTGAACCCAACTCAGAGAACAGTTTTGAGAGGGCTTGTGACCACATCGCGAAGGAATCAAGCGTTGGAACGTGGACGCACCTTGGTACACTCAACGAGAGAGCGAAGAGGATAAAAGCGAGGGCTTACAAACTCAATGATCCTTACGTGGAGGTGGCTTATCCTTCAGAACTGTTTGAATTGAGCAACATCCCCCAGGTGATGAGCTCGATAGCTGGAAATATATTCGGAATGAAGGCAATAGATAACCTAAGGTTAGTGGACGTAAAGTTCCCTAAGAAGATGATCGAAGAATACGCGGGACCAAGGTACGGTATCGAAGGAGTCCGGAAAACAATGGAAGTGCCTGAAAGACCCTTAGTCGGCACCATAGTAAAGCCAAAACTAGGCCTGGATGCGAAGAGCCACGCCAAGGTCGCTGAAGAATCATGGATAGGTGGATGCGACGTAGTGAAAGACGATGAAAACCTAACGAGCCAGCCCTTCAACATCTATGAAGATAGGTTAGCAGCCACCCTTGAATCGAGAGACATAGCTGAAGAGGAAACAGGAGAAAAAAAGGTCTACATGTGTAACACGACCGCTGGGTCAAGCGAGATGATGGAAAGAGCAGAATTGATAAAGGAGATGGGTGGACGGTACATGATGATAGATGTATTGACCACTGGGTTCTCAGCAGTTCAGGAGATGAGGGAAAATGGACCAGATTTAATCATGCATGCCCACAGAGCGATGCACGGAGCCCTAACAAGAAACAAGAAACATGGAATAACTATGCTGGCACTAGCGAAACTATATCGACTCATGGGAGTAGATCAACTCCACGTAGGAACAGCAGTAGGTAAGATGGAGGGGGGAAAAGAGGAGGTTAGGATGATAGCTGAAAACGTGGAAAAGATGAAGATAAAATCCAGAGACGAAACAAAAGAACTCGGGCAGGAATGGCACCACATAAAACCCGTCTTCGCAGTATCCAGTGGAGGACTGCACCCAGGACACGTGGATCCCCTAATGGAATTCATGGGGAACGACGTAATAATCCAGTCTGGAGGGGGCGTGCACGGGCACCCTGATGGATCTAAAGCAGGAGCCAGAGCGATGAGGCAAGTTGTAGATGCTAAGATGAAGGGAATCGACCCATGGGACTACGCGGAAGACCACATCGAGCTCAAAAAAGCACTAGACTTGTGGGGCACAAGTTGAAAAAAAGCAGAGCCTAGGGCAAAGGTTAAATAATACTCCTTCCCTAATTACAGTAGGTGGTAACATGGGTACAGTTGAACAAAAAGAAGCATGTCCACGTTGTTTCGCTAAAACGGGGGAAACCATAGTTCTGAAGAGAGAGGACGACATATGGAGATGTCCTAAAGTTCCAAGCCATGAATTCAAGATGGAAGACGGTTTCCTTAAAAAAATAGAGAAGGGAGGATACTAATGAGCCTAGAAAAATTTAGAAAACCAGCATCAACCGGAGTAAAGTTCACCGAAGACGAAGAAGAACTATTCAACGAGATGAAGACGAGATGTAGAGAAAAAGGAATAAACCACAGGAACTTCCTGGAAAAAGTATCTTTACTCTACAAACTAAGGTAAATTAAACCACGAGAACCCTCCGAAAAGAGGAAGCCAACTAGTTCTATCTCCCTGAACAACGTAGAACCAATGCAAGCATAAAACGAAGAAGCAGTGAAAGAATGGATAAAGTCTACTTCAGACACGGGAGAGTAAGAGACGAACAGAAAAAACTCTTATCAGACATAGCCGAGGCCATAAAAGAAAAGAAAAACCTAGTAGCCCATGCCCCCACCGGAATGGGAAAGACCGACGCGGCGCTCGGACCCGCCATAACACGAGCCCTCGAAACAGGACAAACAGTATTCTTCGTCACCCCAAAGATATCTCAACACGAAGTAGCGGTCGAACTAGTCAAAGACCTACATGAAAAGTATGATATAGACATAAGAGCAGCAGACATAGTCGGTAAAAAACACGTTTGTGCCGACGAAGCCCTCAGAGAAGCCCCCTCAACCGAGTTCTACGAAATATGCAACAAGAGAGTCAAATCAAAGAAGTGCCCATTCTACGGATACGCAAAAGGATACTCCCTGAGAGAAAAGAAAGAAGCACAAGAAAGAATAAACACCTTCCTAGCATGGTACGAACCAGGCAAAACCCATGAAGAAGCCGCCAACCACATATCAGGCTTACCTGAACCACCCTGTGGATACGAAGCACTATCAGAAGCAGGAAAAAGAGCAAACCTAATCATATGCGACTACTACCACGTTCTAAATCCATTCATATCAAAAACATTCCTAGCAAAGATCAACAAGACACTGGAAAACTCCATACTAATAATAGACGAAGCACACAACGCCCCATCAAGAGTAAGAGACTCCCTCAGCAGGAAAATAGGCACATCCACACTGAAAAGAGCAATGAAAGAATGCACAGTACTCGAAAACGACGAACTCAAAAAAGAACTATCCCGAATAAAGCAAGCCATAGAGAAACAAGGCAGAACCCTCAAGAAAGACCAAAAAGAAAAACTCATCTCGAAGAACACCATACCCATACCCAGCAGAGGAACACTCAAAGAACTCAAAGAAACAGGAATGGAGTACATGGAGAAGATGAACAAAAACACCAGCAGCTGCCTATCCCTACAAAGTTTCTACGAAGAATGGAAACAAGAAAAAAAAGCATTCATAAGGACCATAGAAAAATGGAAGACAGGAGGAGGACACTCAGTATCCCACAGATGCCTGGATCCATCCCTATACACCGAAAAGATCATCAAAAAGACAAACTCAACCATACTCATGTCCGGAACACTCAAACCACAAGAGATGTACCGCGACCTACTCGGACTGGAAGAATCCAGAACAGAACTCAAAGAGTACTCCTCCCCCTTCCCAACAAGAAACAAACTTCGATTAATAGTCCCAAGCGTAACCACCAAGTACACAGAAAGAGGCACACAGCAGTACAAAAAGATCGCTGAAAACATAAACCAAGTGGTCAAAGAAACCCCTGGAAACTCCGCGGTATTCTTCCCATCATATATGCTACTTAAAAACGTCTCGAAGTACCTAGATAGAACCGAGAAACCCGTACTGGTTCAGAGAAGCAAGCAATCTCAAAAAGAGAGTAACCGGCTTCTGAGAAGATTCAGAGACCACGCATACTCAAACGGAGCGGTCCTACTGGGAGTTTCAGGAGGAAGCTACGGAGAAGGAATAGACCTACCGGGCCAAGAACTAGTCAACGTCATGGTAGTAGGAGTACCCCTGAAAGAACCCAACCTGGAAACAAAAGCACTGATAGAGTACCACGATCAAAAGTACGGAAAAGGCTGGGAGTACGGCTACATATTTCCAGCGATGGCCAAAGCAGTACAAGCCGGAGGAAGATGCATAAGAAACGAGAAAGACAAAGGAACAGTGATATACCTCGATGAAAGATACACATGGCGAAACTACTCAAGGTGTTTCCCGAGGACGCCACCCCCAAAGATAACTGAAAACCCAAAGGAAGAGGTAACAAAGTTCTGGGAAACTTCAAACCCTGCCTCTGAGCTGGGAAGCATAGTAGATGAATGAATTCACCTTTTTTCCCCTAGAGATACCCTTCCCTTGCTCGATCTTTTTCTTAAAGTCCTCCAAGTCCGATGCCCCCTCAACCTCAGTGTATCCACAGCCCACCTCAAGCGGAATGTGACCATCGCTTCCAGCGACCGTTGGAATACCATGCTTCGAAGCGAACCCAGAAGCCTTCTTGTTGGTCGAAGCAAACCTCGATCTCGCATTGAACCCCTCGATACCATCAACATACCTCAAAAGACCCTTAACGTTTTTAGGAGTATGTCTAGTCCTTGAAAAAGGATGCGCAACGAATATTAAGCCACCTTGCTTCCTTACCTCTTTATTTATCTTCTCTATCGTCATGCTACCTATACCCCTCTTCATGAAGTAGAGTAGAACCTCTCCATTACACTTTCCATCCTCATCGAGGATCTTCACCTCCTCACCAGGAATGAAGAACATGCCTTTCTCTTCGGAAATCTCCTCTGCCTCCTTCCAAGCTCTAACATCGTAGTGGTCAGTTATAGCCAGGCCATCGAGCCCCTTACTCTCTGCCCTATCGAACATCTCCCTCACTTCGGAGGAACCATCCTTGCTGTACTTAGAGTGAGTATGCATATCTATCTTCAAGAAGATCACCTTACCACAACTTGAGTGACTCATGAAATAAAATGATTACCTACGGAAAAACTTATAACGAGAGACAACTTAAAAGTATACCGAGAACCCGTGGAAGAAACACGGGAACTTGAATCTAAAAAAGAAAAACAAAGGTGATTACCTTCAAATACTTAGTTACATCAGCACTGCCCTACTCAAGCGGACTGCCTCACCTAGGTAACCTAGTGGGATCCGTATTGCCCGCGGACGTTTACCAGCGGTTTCTTAAAGCGGATGGAGAAGAATGCAGATACGTCTGTGGAACAGATGAACACGGAACCCCAATAACCACTAAAGCAGTCAGCGAAGGGAAGAGTCCAAAGGAACTCGTGGACGAAAACTACGACAGAATCAGCGAGATATTCGGGAAGTTCCAAATAGACTTCGATGTCTTCTCAAGAACGACCAGTGAAACACACAGAGACAATACCATACAGATATACGAAGACATGAAGTCAAACGGATACATCTACAAGAAAGAAGTCGAGATACTTTACTGCAAAAAATGCATGCGTTCACTTCCTGATAGGTTCGTTGAAGGAACCTGCCCCGAGTGCGAAGCACAGGGCGTAAGAGGAGATCAATGCGATGAATGTGGATCCCTCTTCGATACCCCAACTCAACTGAGTGACTACCACTGCGCAGTATGCAGCTCAAAGCCAGAGAAGCAGCAGAGCGAACACGTTTTCTTCAAGTTAAGCGCACTACAAGGATACATAGAAGACCTGTTGAAGGATAAGGGAAACAAGTGGTCGAAGACAGCCATCAAGTTAACGGAGAACCTGTTAAAAGAAGGCCTAAGAGACAAAGACATATCCAGAAACATGGACTGGGGAATAAGAATCCCCGACAAGCCAGAACAAGTTTTCTACGTTTGGATAGAAGCACCAATAGGATATATGAGCTTCTCAAAAGAGATAGGAATAGGAAATTGGTGGAAAGAACCAGACACCAAGTTAATCCACTTCATGGGAAAAGACAACGTTCCCTTCCACACCACCTACTTTCCTGCCACGCTGAAAGCAACGGGAAAAAACTACGTAAAGCCGGAGATGGTCGCAGCATCACAGTACCTAAACTACGAAGGCGGGCAGTTCAGCAAATCCAGGGGAAAAGGATTCTCCATAGAAGAAGCCCTGGAAGAGTACCCGAGCGACTACTGGAGATACACCCTGATAAAGATGTACCCGAGAAACAGGGACCGGGACTTCACCTGGAAAGAGTTCCAGAAGATAGTTAACGGGGACCTGAACGACACTATAGGCAACTTCATCCACAGAACACTCACGTTCACCAAGAACTTCTTCGAAGGCAAAGTCCCAACGCCAAACCTGAAGGAAAACGATGAAGAGATGCTGAAAGAGATAGAGAACACCACAATCAAAACCAGGGAATTGATTCATGAAGCAGAGCTAAGCGAAGCCCTAGAAGAAGTAACTAAACTAGCTCGAAAAGGAAATAGATACATAAGTGATGAGGAACCATGGAAGAACAAAGAAAGACAGAAAGAAGTGATATACGTTTCCCTTCAAATAACCAAAGCTCTCTCACTTCTCCTAGAGCCATTCATACCTGAAACGGCCGACAAGATAAAGAAGTTTCTGGACATAGATACAAACAACCTACAGGGTGCTTTGGAAAGGATAACCCCTGGTAAGGAGATCAATGATTTCGAGCCACTATTCAAAAAGATAAGTGAAGAAGAAACCGAGGAACACGAAGAAAAATACAGTGAAGAAGGAGGTGAAGAGATGGGAAAAATTTCCTACAGCGACTTCAAGGAACTGGACATCAGGACCGGAAAGATAATCGAAGCAGAAGAATTGAGTGGATCTGACAACCTATACAAAATGAAGGTAGACATAGGTGAAGAAGTCAGAACAAGCGTAGCAGGACTGAAGAAGTACTACTCGAAGGAAGAACTGGAAAACAAGGAAGTCGTGGTACTGACGAACCTGGAGCCAGCTGAAATCATGGGTGTAAAGTCAGAGGCGATGATTCTTGCCGCAGTGGAAGGCGAAAAAGTCTCGATGCTGATGCCCGATAAAAAAGTTAAGACAGGTTCAAAAGTAGAGTGAAACCAAGAAAATAAAGAAATGAGGTGAGAAGAGGCTTACTCCTCTTCTTCTGACTTTTCTTCTCTTTTAAGTGCTTCGTCAACGAGCCTCTTCAGTTTACTTTGGTCAGTTGCTCTTCCAGATTCTTCCATTGCTTTATTCTTTTCTCTGACGAGGTAAACTATCACTAGCAGTGCTGCTACGACCATTAGTCCCAGCATGACTGATCCTGCTCCACCGAGAACAAGTCCTGTTCCTCTTACTCCTACTTTTCTACCGTGGAACTCTATCTGTTCGGTTGTTATCTCTCTACCATTCTTAAGTAGTGCTACTTCCACTACCCTGTCTCTGAAGTCCCCGTTGGTGTTGAATGAGAGCGTTTTGTCCATTGTTTCCGCTCCCCTTATCGCGAAGGCCTGGGTTCCCGTTACTTCCCATCCTTCTGGGAGTCCTCTCACTTCCCACTGGACATCTGATAGGTCTATCAAACCCCTGTTCACTACTCGCATCGGGACCTTGTATCCCACTACATCCCCATCTTCATCAAGTAATTTTTCCCATGCTCTAAGTGTTTCTAGGCTCATTCTGTTCTTCATTGGAACAGCCCCGATCACTTCAAGCCTTACCTCTTCTGAGGCGCTGGTGTCTCCTGATGCTATCGTTACCTTGTAGTCGTAAAGGTCCTTGGGGTAGTCAAGCGGCACGTCTAGAACCACCGTTACTTCTCTTTCTTCTCCTGCATCCAGGTGAAATACCTCAGGACTGTATTTAGCGTTGAGTCTTTCTGAGAAGTCTCCTTTCACGACTATGTTTCTAAGTTCTCTGTCTCCGGAGTTCCTCGCGACCATCCTTATGCTCTGCGTTGAGTCCTGTACAGCCGTTACTTTTCCGTAGCCATTGTACAGTTCAAGTGCTGGTCTTCCTTCGACTACTTCTAGAGCCAGGAGCCTTGTTTCCTGGTTAACATTGAGCCTTATCATGTACGTTCCTTCACCCTTGTTGAGGGGAACTGCAAAAAGGTAAGTTGTCTTGGTTTCTCCCGGTCCAAGTGTCAACTGCCTGGATGAGAAACTAGTTGAAACATCCGATTCAGCGGACAGTTCAACTGCCTCGAATTCATCCTGCGTGTTGGTTAGTTCGATTGCGAACTGCGCGGTTTCTTCTGAGGATACTGTTCTAACCTGGTCTTCGATCACGATGTTCAAAGCGAGTGCCGAAGTGGATAGTGCAGTAACCAGTATTGCTGCTAGTAGAGCTACTTTAAGTGCTCCCAATCCTGAGTTAATTAATTTCATATATTTTTCACCTGTAACTATTAGTTGGTGACAACATATTTAAACATTTCGGGTTTTAGTATAGCGGTGAACACTCTCAACGTGCAGAATTCACCACTAAACGTTTAAATACAAAGTGTTTTACTCCACATGAATGATCATACCGGTGACGTTAAAATGAGTAAGAGAAAAGACCTCATCAATGAACTGAAAAAAGCTGGATTGAACCAGTATGAATCAAAGGCATACCTCTCACTACTGCTGAAGGAAAAGCCCCTGTCAGCATCCGAAGTTGGAGAAGAAGCAGATATACCTCGCCCAAGAACCTACGATGTTTTAAGAGACCTTGAAAAGAAGGGAATGGTAACACAGCAGCCATCGAGACCCATAAAATACAGTGCCCTCCCAGTAAAAGAATCAATAGATAACCTGAAGAGAATAGAGATAAAGGAACACGAAGAAAGGATAGAAGAGATAGAAAAAGTAAAACAAACCCTTCAGGAAGAAGTAGAACAGATAACCCCTAGAAAAGAAAGGAGCAACAACCTACTATGGCTCCTGAACGATCACTTAAAGATAGAGTCCAAGATAAAATCACTCATGGAGAACGCTCAAGAAGAAGTTGTGATCGCAACAGATCCAAACGACATGAAGGACAACCTAGTGAAGTACAGCGAAGCCCTGAAGCAAGCCAAGGATAGAGGCGTTAAAATAAAGTTATTCACACACAAAGACCATGGAATTCCAAGCGAACACGAGTTCATGGAAGTCAAAGAAAAAGAACACGGACACAGATTCATGGCGATAGATGACCACTCCATCCTCTTCTTGACCCCCCGAGAAGAAGAAGGAGAAGTCGGCGCATGGGTAAAGTCACCCTTCTTAACCAAGAGCCTGAAGAGAAACCTGGAATAGAAAAAATAATCATGAACGTCAGAAAAAAGGTTTAATCATCGGTTGGAGAACCTCATTGGTTGTTCGCTTCATCATCCAGTATCTTTATTTTACTCCAAGAATAAATATACCCCATACCAACTTCGAGTGATTGGGCCTGTAGCCTAGTGGATAGGGCAACAGCCTCCTAACAAAACTTTAGAAAAGTTTTGATTCAAAGCAAACTTTTTCAAAAAGTTTGGGAGGGAGCTGTAGATCGTGGGTTCAAATCCCACCAGGCCCGTTGAAAAGAAATTCAAAAAAGGAAGTGAAAGAATGAAAAATGACCTACCCTGGAACAAACCCACTTTAAAAGATTGGAGCATAGTCGGAATGAACCACTACCACGTGAAAGGGGAGAAAAACCTTTTCTGCGCCATGACCAAGGACCAAGAATGCATAAAAGCGGAAGGAACGAACGAAATCAAGGTATTCGAGGAACTTGAAAAGAAAGCAAGGAAAAGAAAAAACTTATAATGAACAACCGTATTAATATTCACAGATGGGGTCTTAGGGTAGTCTGGTTATCCTAACTGGCTCCAGTCACAGACGAAGGAGCGCTGAGCGATTCATCGCTATGATGTCCAATTGGTGTGGAGGACACCAGTTGACGGGAGAAAACCAGTAACCGGTTCCCGAATTCAAATCTCCCAGACCCCATCACCTATTTTAATCAAAGTGAAATCATGGCTAGGATGGCGGTAGAAACAGATGGAGACTATTCACCGTGATGTGCGCACTTAATCTCTGTGGATACGACGATAAAAATCTGAAAGAAAAAACCTATAAAAAATAGTGGGACTAGCAGAAATTTTAAGAATAAACCTAACTTAAGAAAAATCAGTAAACATACTTCTTGTGAGCTTTATCTATCGGCAAAAGTTCAACTACTCTAACTATCCTCCTGTCCTTAAGGATTGTATAAAAAGCAGTGTAAGTTCTTCCAATATGAATCCTGTAAGCTTCTTTTCCCTCAACCACTATCTTCTCTTTGTCTCCTATCCCTTCACCTGGATAAGGTTTACTTAATTTCTTTAAGTTTTCTCTACACACCCTCCTACTTTTTTTATCCAATGAATCAAGATACTGGTAAACCTCTTCAGAGATCTGTACGCTATAATCCTTCATTCAACGTTTTCCTCCAACTTCAACCACTTTCCCTCTCCTCTCTCAGCTTTTCTTAACTTTTTCGCCAGCTCATACCTATTTGCCTTTTGAATCAGTTCTTTTATCAACTGATCATACGTGACTCCAGCTCCTTTCATCTCTCCAAGCTGCTTCCACCTAGATTCAGATACAGGTATTCTTTTCTCCATCTTTTGAACCATAAATACCACCTACAAATTTACAATATTTACAACACTTACAATATATAACCTTTTGTATTCTTCACACAACATGAAAATAAGGCATTTCCTGTTTTCCCAGTTTCCAGACGACCCTTAGTTAATCAAAGTTAATGAATAAGGAAACCAAGAAAAACTACAGCAAGAGATGAAAAAAATGAAGTATAACCTGGAACTAGAGAGAGTAGTAGAAAGGATAAAGAGAGACTCTCCTTCTAGAGTATTGATACAACTACCTGAAGGAATGAAAACAAAGTCAAAGGAGATAATGGAAACCATAAAAGAAGAAACTAACGCCGAAGCAGTTTTAGATGGCGGTATGATATGGGGAGCATGCTGCATACCTACTAAGGAAGAAATGAAGGACTACGATCTCGTTCTACACTTCGGCCACACCGAGATGATCGAAGCAGAAAACACCATGTACTTACCGATAAAGTCAAATCTCGAAGTCCACGAAGTAACCAAAAAAGCAGCGGAGAAAGCAAAAGGGGAAAAAATAGGCATAGTTACACTAACACAGCACCTACACAAGCTACCGGACATGAAAAAAGCAGTAAGAGAGCTAGGGAAGACCCCCGTAACCTACCCAGGAAACGAACGTGTTCGCGAAGCCCAAGTACTAGGATGCTCCTTCGATTCCACACTCGAAGTGAAGAAAGCTGACTCCCTCCTATTCATAGGATCAGGGAAGTTTCACCCCCAAGGAGTAGCCAACGCAGTAGGAACCGAGATCATTCAAGGAAATCCCTACAACGGAGAAGTTACCACAGTGAAACCCGGGCAGTGGATGAAGGAAAAGGAAATCCGTAAAGACAAAGCGAGGAACGCGAAAACATTCGCATTAATCACCACGAAGCACCCCGGCCAGATCGACACACCCCTCCTCAAAGAAACCAAGAAAACCCTCAGAGAGAAAGGAAAGAAAGTTTACGAAGTTAAAATGACTGAGATAACACCGAACAAGGTAAACTACCTCCCCTTCGATGCATTCGTGATAAACGCGTGCCCAAGGATAGTTCTGGATGACTGGAAAAACTATGAAAAACCAATACTGCTCCCCAGCGAAGCGAAGGAACTGGTCAACGCAAAAGACAGATGAACAACAAACCCCCCACAAAATCTCATGAACCGGTACCCCTACAGATTTAACATACCAAAAGTAGAATACTATAACGAGAAAAGTGATCGAGATGGACGACAAAGAAAAAAAGCAGCTTGAAAAGAAACTGAAACAACTCAAGAAGAAGAAAGGAAAGGGAACCGAGTTAATCAGCATCTACATTCCAGGCGACCACAACATAAGCCAAGAAGTAAGTAGGCTGAGAACCGAGTACAGTGAAGCCGCAAACATAAAGTCAAAGTCAACGCGAAAAAACGTTCAAGCAGCATTGAAGAGCATAATACACGCATTAACAGGCGTGAAGAAACCACCTAAAAATGGAGTAGCCATATTCTGCGGATACATAGCAGGAGACGTAAAGCAGTACAGAATAATCCCCCCAAACCCCATAAAGATAAACCTCTACAGATGCGACTCACGCTTCTACCTTGAACCACTCGAAAAACTGGTGGAATCAAAAGAAAAATACGGATTAGTCACGATAGATGGAAAAGACGCTACAATAGCCAAATTAACAGGTAAAAACTTGGAAATAAGGCAAAGATTCAGCTCAAGCGTACCCTCAAAACACACGAAAGGAGGATGGAGCCAAAGAAGATTTGAAAGACTAATAAACGAAGCCAGACACGAGTTCCTCAAAAAAGTGGGGGACGCAGTAAACCACGAACTTGATAAAGAAGAAATAAAAGGTGTGATACTAGGAGGACCCGGACAAACAAAGGACGATCTAGCGAGCAAAAAATATCTCACCAAAAGAGTCAAAGACAAGATAATCGGAAAGATAAACACAGGCTACTCGGACGAATCAGGAGTAAAAGAACTAATGGAGAAATCAGAAGAAGTAATAGAAGACCTAGAAGTACAGCAAGAAAGAGAGATCGTGAACGAGTTCCTGAGAAAACTGGTGGACAGCCACCTAGCAACCTACGGGCTCAGAGAAGTAGTAAAAGCACTGGAAGAAGGAAAAGTAGATAAACTACTCTTATCAGACGAACTGGAATGGGCACACGTAGAGTTAGAGTGCCCATCCTGCGGAGAAATCAAAAAAGAACTCGTGAAGGACTGGGACGAGTTCGAGAAACAAGGAAAGATATGTCCAGAGTGCAACAACGAGATGAAAACAAAAGAAGAGAAAGACGTCTCTGATGAACTTGAAAAGATGGCGGAAGAAACCGGGTCAGAAATACTGTACATCTCAACTGAAACAGACAAAGGAAAACAGTTCTACCAGGCATTCGGAGGAATAGCCGCCATCCTAAGGTACTGAGGAAGATAGATGTATCAAATAAAGAAGAGCCCAGAAGACTTCGTTGTAGAAGAGATAACTCCCAACGAAGATGTCCTGGAAATAAAAAAAGACTACAAATTTAATCCTGAGACAAAGGGAAACAACCTAATCTGTGTTCTTATAAAAGATAACTGGGAGCAGAACAAAGCCATAAGAGCAATAAGCAACTCCCTCCATATGTCCAGGAGAAGAATAGGTTTTGCGGGAACAAAAGATAAGCGAGCAGTAACCAGTCAAAGAGTATCAATAAATAATGCGGAGCCGAAGGACCTGGAAAACTTCAAGGTAAACAGACTGAAACTCTTTCCACTGGAAAAAACACGGGAAAGAGTCACTTTGGGAGACCTCTGGGGAAACAGATTCACCCTGAAGATAGAGACAGATCAGGAGATAAAGGAAGTTCCTGAGAAGATACCAAACTACTACGGGCACCAGCGATTCGGCAAAGTGAGGCCCATAACTCACCTGGTTGGAGAAGCACTCCTGAAGAAGAATCCCGAGGAAGCAGTGAAGATATACCTGACCAAAGAGTTTCCAGAGGAAAACCCGGAGTCCCTCAAAGCCAGAAGATGGTTGAAAGAAAACTGGGGAGAGTTCAAAGAAGCTCTCAAGAAGTACCCCACATACTTGCACTACGAAAGAATACTGCTGCACCACCTCTCAGAGTACCCTCTGGACCACATAAACGCGATACGGAAACTCCCCCATAACCTGGAGATGATGTTCATACACGCATACCAGAGCCACCTGTTCAATGAATACATAGATGAAATCAAGGACAAGAACTTAAAACAGGAAGAAGGACCAATCTACGGGTACAACACAGAAATAAAGAACGAATACGAACTTAGAATCCTTGAAAGACACGATTTGGATCTGAGTGAATTCAAGAACACCCTGATGCCCGAATTAAGTGAGAAAGGTGAAAGGAGAAAATTGTTCATAGAGTTAAAGGACTTTGAAGTACTAAAAGAAGGAGAAGGTTTTTACATAGTGAGGTTCTCTCTTCCGAAGGGAAGCTACGCAACGGTCGCTGTTGAGCAACTTTTTGGGGGGAAAAAAGATGAATAGGAAAAGTAAGATAGTTTCAATCATGATCTTGGTAACCCTACTGTTTTTAGCTACTTCTTTCATTCCTAGGATGTATCCTGATGAGGGAACATACCTAAACTACGGTGCTTCCTGGAGAAGAGGGAATCTGGTCCCTGAGATCGAGATACCCGTGGTTCACAGACCTGCCTTCGTTTCCCTTGCTTTCTTGGTTTCTGGTCTGCCTCTTCCGTTGGCTCGCTTAATCATTCTTCCCTTTGTTTTAGGGTCTTTCTTACTGGCTTTCTGGATAGGTGAAGAAGTTGATCTTCCAGGAGAACTTACTTCTCTACCTATGCTGTTCTCTCCCATACTACTGTTCTACTTCGGAACCATCTTGACTGACTACGTGGTGCTCTTCTTCGTTCTGTTATCCATTTACTTCTTCCTGAGATCTGTGAATGAGTGGGGGGAGAGGAATAAGTGGAGTTGGTTGATGGGTCTTTCTCTGTCTTTAGCTGTTCTTACGAAGGAATCCGCGTTGCTCCTTGTCCCTGTTTTTCTCTTTTTTCACAGTAAGATCGAGTTTAAGAGGTTCTTGGTCTCTACTTTTGCTCCTTTGGTAGGGTATACTCTTTTGGTGGGTTCAAGCATGTTCCTTTTCTTGGAGTACTCTTTGAGTTACTCTTACCCGATAGCTCTCCCTGGTTTGAGTAGCTTCATCTCGATGTTTATGGTAGGGTTAGGTCCTGTGTTGCTCCTCTTGTTATGGGGTAGGAGGAATCTGGATCTTTCCGATACCTTCGTTAGGTTTTCCCTTGTCTACTGCTTGTTGGTGATAGCTGGGACCCTGTTGCTTAGTGCTACGTGGGTTGCTAGGTACACTATCTTCTTTTTGCCTGGATTACTGCTCCCTTCGGCGAAGGGGCTGGCTAGAGTGGAGAGAAACAGGGTAATGGCTTTGATTTTGATTGTTTCCCTCGTTCTTTCCGGGGCCTTCGTGTTCGCTAGGTTCAGGCAGGCTCAGAGGAACTGGGGTGTGCAGAGGTACCTTGATGGAGTAGAATCTATCTCGAGTTACGAGGATGGCTTAGTCTACATGCAGGTTAATGATGAGCAGATTAGGTGGTTGATGGGTTCCGATAGATTTAGGAAGCTCCCGAGGACCTATGAGGAGCTTGAGGAGAAGACTTCATGTGAAGATGTGGCTGTTTTCCTCTGGAAGTTCGATGGAAACGTTATCTGGGAGCCCGATTACTGGAATGAAGAGGCTGAGTTCTCCGAGGTACTTGAAACCGATTTGGGTGTTTTCGGAAGGATTGATTGTTTGGATTGATCTATTTTTCTCTTCTTTTTTCGTCTATTGCTTCGCATAGGTCTGATCCTGGTGAGATGGGTTCTTCCCTGAGTTTATATATCCTGTATTCTTCGTTTGAGAACACTTCTTCGAATTTTCCGTGTTTGGAGACGTATGGGAACCCTGAGCAGTGGTTTCTGCCTGTATCTATCCTGTAGAGGATGTACTCCGCATTGTACTTCTGCATTATTTCTATTGTTTTTTCTGCTCTCGATCCGAACATTACCATCCTCACGTCTTCGTATCTTTCGTCCACTTCAGGGGCGAACTCGAGGTAAGCGTCCATTACGTTTCTTCTGTCGGCTATCCCTGTTATGTAGTGGCCTTCCCACCAGTAGGCCATTATCGTTGCGTTTTCGGGGGTGTTTTGTTTTATCCACATCATTGCTTCGTGTTGTTCTGGTGATGGGTCTATGGTTATCATCCCTATTCCTGGAACCACTACGAGGATTATTAGGTATGCCCAAAGGATTCTTTTTAACCATTTTCTTGGTATCCACTCTAGTTTCAGTGTTTCTCTGAGGCCGTCTACGTGTGTTGCTAGGATGACTCCAGCTAGTATGGATACTGGGTAGATCAGTACATCGTTCATTCTGTTGAATATTGCTAGTGACGCGATGGTTCCGATTAGTAGCCATTCTCGAACTGGTTTTGATTGTGGGTCGTTGAGTTTGAAGAACCCGTATGCTGCTAGGATTACCATTACTACTGTGAAGGATATTGCTGTTAGTCCTGATTCTAGTATGAAGTACTGTATTCCTCTGTTTAATTCCGTGAATATTTCGTATGCTTCGTGGCTTTGGAATAACCCGTTTTCAGCTATTATCGGTACGAAGTGTATCATGAATGCTAGTGTTGCTGCTGAGAATGGTGCTACCATCTTCTTGATTTTTTTCCTGAATGCGATTAGCCCTACTACTATCAGTGTGGCTCCTATCATCGGGCTGGTTATGAGTGATGCTGCTACGGGGATTGCTGAGAGGTAGTTGATCTTTTTGTTGTCTTTGTTTATCATTATGTAGGCTATGACCATCATTATTATGGCTGGTAGCCTTGGGTTGAGGTGTACTGCGAAGTATGCGTATGCTGGGTTGAAGAATAGGAACATCGAGGAGTATAGTGCTTGTTTGTCGGTTAGTCCGAGTTCTTTGACGAAGTAGTATCCTACTATTATCCCTAGTCCTCCTATGAGTGGTGCTAGTAGGAACTCTGGGAGCGGGGTTAGTACTATCATCCATGAGAATCCTGGTGGGTAGGTTATGGGTCTGCCTCCGAAGGATAGTGGATCTATCTGTTGCCCTGATACTACTAGGTGTGCTACTCTTCTGTGGTAGTATGTGGTTGATCCTAACATGGAGTCGTGGTGTAGTGTTGTTCTTAGGATCTGTGGCATTGCGAATACCGTGATCGCGATGCATGTGAGTATGAGTAGTTTCTGTTTGTATGTCAGTTGTTTCATGTTCATTTGATCACTTTTTATTCGTGTTTTTCGTGGTTGGTGGGTGAAGTGTTGGGGTCCTCGTGGTTTATCTGTTCTTTAAACTCGTCTCTTTCTCTAGTTTGTCTTTGGGTTTGTTTCACTTGCTCATGGGTTTTTTCTTTTGTTTTGGTGGTGTCTGTATCTCTTTAGGTCGTTTCATTTGGCTTGGTGTTTTTCTCCGTATGTTCCTGCCCATGATTGTAGTACTGATTTTACTAGGTACTTGATGATTTTGAAGCTGTTTGTCCAGTTTAGTTTGTTTACTTTGAATGTTCCTTCTGGGTATTCTATGTGTATTGGTACGTACTGGATGCTCATTTTTCTTTTGAGTGCTTTTAGGTTTATCTCTGATTCTACTTCGAATCTGTTTTCTTGTAGGTTGAGTTTCTGGATGTCTTTTTTGTACATTGCTCTTATTCCGCAGATGGGGTCTTGGATGGTTTTTCCTGTTGCTAGTAGGATTGCTAGTTTTGTTAGTCCTATGTTTATTCTTCTTGGCCATGGTATCTTAGTGAAGTCTCTTTTTCCGATTACTATGTCTGCTTGTTCTAGTTTTTTCATGAATAGTGATATGTCTTTCGTGGTGTATTGGTCTGCGTCGCTGAATAGTATTTTTTGTCCTTTTGCTTTTTCTGTTCCTTTTCTCATTGCGTAACCTTTTCCTTGGTTTTGTTTGTAGGTTACTACTTGGTCTGCTCCTGCTTTTTCTGCTTTTTCCGCTGTTTTGTCTGTTGATCCGTCGTCTACTACTATTACTTCGTGTTTTTCTTTGAGTTTTAGTTTTTTCATTTCTTTTACTGCTTTTTCTATGTTTTGTTCTTCGTTGTATGATGGTATGATTATTGATATCATTTTATCTCCTCTTTGTTCCTTTGTCTATGATTGTTGTGGCTAGGCCTACTGCGCTGGGTACCCATATTCTTACTATGTTCCATAGTATTAGGAAGCTTCCTATTGTTCCTTTGGGTAGTGCGAAGTAGGTCATGGATAGTAGTATGTATCCTCCTCCTTCTGCTATTCCTATTCCTTGTGGGGTTAGTGGTACTAGTACTAGGCTGTGTGCTACTGCTGTGAATATGAATATCTGTATCATTGTTAGGTTTACTCCTATTGATAGGAATAGTAGGTAGACTGTTGCTACTTCTAGTAGAGTTGATGCTGCTAGTGTGGTTACTAGTGTTGCTGTTGTTCGTGGTGTTAGTTCGTGGAACTGGTGTTTTAGTTCTTCGTGGAACCTGATCATGGGGTATCTTTTGAGTAATTTGTTTAGTTTTTGTGCTACTGCTTTGAATCTGAATAGTAGTACTATTACTGCTCCGGCCATGGTTAGTAGTAGTGCTGCTATGAATGAGGGTGCTTGCTGGAGGAACTCGGGTGTTCTTGTTGCTAGTAGGACTATTGCTAGTAGCATTAGGAAGAACATCAGTAGGAACTTCCAGAACTTGACCATGAAGCTCGCTGCTATTGCTCTTGATCCACTTATTTGTTCTTTTTTGGAGAAGTATGCTCGTAGTAGGTCTGTTCCTAGTCCCATCGGCGCGAATATGCCCATGAGTGACTTGGTGTTTATCTTTATGCATTTTTTGAATGGTTCTTTCATTAGGTGGTTCCATGCTAGGAACCATGTGTAGATTGATGCTGTGAATGTTGCTGCTGCTGCGACTAGTAGCGCTGGGTTTGCTTGTGTTATTTCGGTGGGGTCTGTGTGTATCGCGAGTGCTGCTATTACTGCTACTGCTAGGGTTATCCAGAGTATGTTTTTGTTTAGTTTCATCTATTTACTTCCTTTGGGGTTTTTCCTAGAAGAATTTTTGTTCTAGGAATGTGGCTGTTGCTAGTAGGTCTTGTGGTGATTTGGTTTTGATTGTTATTTTGTTGTTTTCTATGTCTACTCTGTTTTCGTGGTGGTTTGGGTACTTTAGGTGTATTGTCATTTCGTTTTGTTGTGGTTGTAGTTCTTGGCAGTGTTTTAGTGGGAACTCTTGGTCGAGTAGGTTTTCGCATTTGATTGGTTGGTTGTTTCTGTGTGTTACTACGTAGATGTTTTCTTGGGTTATGGTTGTTTTTCTTCCTGCTGCGGTTATCATCTTGGTTGCTGCTTGGAAGGTCATTGGGTTTTCTTCTGTTCTGTTTTCTTCTCCTTCGAATACTATGTGTGTTTTTTGTGCTTGTTGTAGTGTTTCTTCTATGTGTGTTACTGGTCTTTGTTGCTGTGAGTGTAGGCAGAGGTCGAGGTAGCATGCTGTGTATGTTTTGGGT
>PWMI01000040.1 GCA_003558235.1 Candidatus Iainarchaeum sp. | reverse complement strand
TGAATCAGGTCCCTTTTTATACTGGTAGAGCTTGATCTCCCTTACTTTAACAGGACCTTTTTCCAAAGCGACAAACCTTATTTCCCGGGCCTTAACGGGTTCATCAAATTCCAGAAGCACCTGTACATATTTGCAATCTGATTCAGATGCTCCCGGAATATCCATCCATTCATCATTATTCCGGTATTGCAGCTTAAAATTTCTGAGCCGGTCGGGTCCGGTAAAGACTCCATAAGATGACCCGGTATAGATTATTGCACTGCCGATTGTTTTTTCTTTTAACAAATCTATTTTCAGCCATTTTTCAGGCTCATTTGAATCTGAATACCAGGAGGATTTATCGGATATATCTCCATCAGTTACATTCAGAGAAGAAGCATTTTGCTGAAAAGAATAATCAATGACAGGTTTATTCAGAGCGATGTTTTTATAGGAATCTTCAACAACTCTTTTTCCGTTCCAGGTGAAATGATGTCCGGATTTGATCCCTCTTGGATATGTGCTGCTGGTATTGCTGGCAAATTTAAAGGCCCACATTCCATAGGCTCCGTTCAGCATATTGTTTGTATAGATACCTGCCCACTCCGTGAAAAGGGACGGAGAGTCCATTGTTTCCTCCTTATCAATAAGGTAGGCATTCATCCATCGTCCGATTTCTGTGTATACCACGGGTATTTCCTTACCTTCAGGATGGTTGTTCCGTATAATTTCCCTGATGTTTTTCACCCGTGAACTGTATCCTGCCGCGGGTGAATTGTATGAATGAGTGCTGAATAGATCTATTAAATCATAATTGATGGTATTGCCCCGGTAGTCTTTTCTTATATTACTGACTACCTCGGCCCACCAGTCTACATTGGTGCCGGCAGTCACCGGGCCTGCAAACTTCGGTATCAGATTCTTATTATATCTGCGGTTTACATCTTTTACTGCACATCTTACAGCATCTGAAACAATCCGCATACCGGTTAACCATTCTTCTATGCTCATTGGTCCGGAATGACGATGGTTGGGTTCGTTCTGCATTGAAAACATAAAAACACCTCCTTCCCTGGCCGCATAATAAGCTAAAGCATAAAAACGCTGCCACTGCTGCCATTTATGAGACCAATCATCCATAAACCTTCTTTCGTTTATCTGAAGTATAATATCTATATTCATTTTTTTCGCCTCTTTAAGCACGTAATCGAACACCATAGCATTAGTTGCCGCCATATCGGCTTCCGAGTAAATTCTTTTCAGATCGTCCCATTGTATAAACCTGTTGTTCTCGGGATTTTTTCTAAGTTCAGATTTCCGTGATTCAAATTCTGAAAGACTGGTTACCGAAGGATCAAACTCAACAGCTGAAGCAGGGGCATAAGTTCCTAAATTTGTCCACACCCGCAAACTGTTAACTCTGGAATAATCAAGCCACCCGGTAACATTTGACCCGGGTAAAAAGTAAGCTTGATTATAGGCAACATATTTCATTGTTTTCCCGATTACCTGTTGAGTAATTCTGATATCTGAATTAACTACTCCTTCTTCAGTAACACTCCTGTCATATGTAAACTCCGAAGTAAATGCTTTTGGTACTGGCAATCCAGCCACTTCTTCTCCGAAAACTTCAATTTCCATGACGTTGACAGGTTCTCCATCCATGGCAACAAACCGTATTTTGAAGGTCATGAAGCCCGGAGAGAAATCGAGTATTGCTGATGTTTGACGATTTTCAGTTATTTCTGACTTTGGAATATCAGTCCAGTTGGCATCATCCCAATATTGCAATCTGAAATGTTTTACTGACCAGAATCCTGCTGCCTGCAATGACTCCTCAGGAGTGCGCTCCTCTTCAGGAATACCGGTGTGGATAACAATACGATTAATACGGTGATATTTCTGTAAATCAATTTCCAGAATATGAGGGGGGATTGCTTCGGGTCGTGTCATCCATTTTTTTTCCCTTGATATTTTACCGTTTACAGCATTTGCAGCAGGGTATTTTTCAACTTCGGAACTTGCCGATACAGGTTTATTCCTTGCCACATTGGTAATGTCAGAATTTTTTCCGTCTGTAGTAGCTGCTATGATAAAAAATAATATCAAAGCAAAATAAAGAAATCCGGTATTATCATTTATTCTCATGACTATATATTAGTTTAATAATCATTTTTCAATGTGTTATTATTTAAATTGTCAGATAAACTTAACGGTAAATTGTATGGTTTGTGGCAGATTGCGAGCTATTTTCCAGTCAACTGTATATGAAACTTAAGCCGGGTAGGCTGCAATTTCGCCCAGCTCTTTTAGTTTGAAAAGTATTACATTCAATTAATAAGTCATTAAACCATTTTAGTCAAGTGATTGTCTGATGAAATTCATAACATTTCGTCAGACAACCACTAAAGCCACCACTAAACCATAATCAATCTAATAAACCTAAACCCTGATTAAAACCCTGGATTCTGGGGCATTTCCTTTGTTAAATTGGCATCTATAACGGTTTGCGGAATGGGGAACAACTGATCCCTTTCCGTTGCAAGATGTCCAGAATTGCGATTATGCTGCTGAACTCTTTCAAGCCACCTACCTGTTCGCAGCAAAGTCCAACGACGGTGCTCTTCAACAAGTAATTCGCGTGAACGTTCATCAAGTATAAAATCGATATCTATATCTCCTGCAGATACCTGACTGGCATTTGAGCGACTTCTGATAATATTTATTGTATTGGCAGCATCCTGAGGTCTGCCCAGCAGATATTCTGCTTCAGCTTTTATCAGATAGGTTTCGGCAAGCCGAAGATAAACCTGGTCGTTGAACTGTCCTGCTGCTGCCAAATTAGCTTCAGGTGTTGACTCCCATTTCCTGGAGAAAGGCCAGTCATTACGGAAATTATTATCAATGGTAATATCATTTGCCCAATCCATATGTATTGTATCTCCATATTCATATCCTTCGGGTAAACGATCGGCCGGCGCCGGAGCATTTTGAGTTTCATCCTTAAGAATGAAATATTTACGGATTGCAAAATTTGATGCACGATCATCATCCTGCTCATAATTTTCTATCGCCCATTTGGTTAATGACATCCGGGAAATGCCCCTCCCCCCTCTGTCTAATGTATTAGATAAAGGAGTAATCCCACCAATATTTATATTGTAAAACCGGCTGTTATGCCAGCGTCGCATAATATTGGATCCGCCACCTATGGTTTCAAATGCCCACTGGAATACCCACAAGGCCTCGGTATTTCCCTCTTCCCGGTTTGAATTTCCATCGTAAAACATATCCATAAAAGGTACGCCTGGCTGATTGCTCTTCACCCCATACCTTTCAGTTATCAACTGATAATTGGGTGTGTTAATGCATTCATTGGCCCAGTATAGGGCACTGTCGGGCTGTTCCAGCACCAGGTACAATTCGGCCAGATAATGCTGAACAGCTCCTTTACTGATTTTTCCACGAACAGGAGGCTCAACACTTAAATGCTTTTCGGCATATAACCAATCCGATTTCATTTGGTTTCTGACTTGAGCTACAGGTGTACGAACCCAATCCGTTTGAATCGTTGTACCCAGTGATTCTTCCAGACTCAGGGGAACATCGCCCCACCCAAAGGTAAGGTGCCGGTAAGCCCATGCCCTGATAGCCCTGGCCTCGGCAAGCACCCTGTTTCTATTTTCCTCAGGAGTGCCTCCCCAATCAACATCATCCCGATTTTCTGCCTGGTTAATGATGGTATTGGCAGCATTGACTATCCTATAAAGCCAGTCAAAGCCTCCTTGATTTTCAACATTAGCAGGGGAATGCATCGCTGGCCAGTCCTGTGGCACCCTTGACCAACCGTCACGGTGATTGGTAACCATATTATCGGTTCCATTCATAAACATGTCTGCTCTGAGATGATTGTTGCCGACCCGGCCT
>PWMI01000054.1 GCA_003558235.1 Candidatus Iainarchaeum sp. | reverse complement strand
TGCCCGGCGTACAGGCCGAGACCGAACAGGCCGGGTATGAACTGGAAACGCGAAGAAGGGATGCAGAACGCCGGCAAAACATCGCAAGGGATATACTGAGGAAAGCCGAGCGAGCCCTCGAAGAAGAGGATGCCGATAGGGCACGTTCCCATCTTCGTGAGGCTTCGCAAATGGAAGTGGTGGAGAAAACCGAGGAACTCAAACAGTTCGCTGAATTCCTGAATATGGGCACTCGGCAGCTTGAGGCCGAATTGCAGGAACGCAGAGAACAACAGCGCAAGGCACAGATGAGGGCTGCCGCAGATACCTTGATGCAGTCCATCGAGCACAGCCTGAATCGGCTGGACCTGTCGAAAGCTGTCAAACTGATGGACGAACTTAAGGAGTCCAAAGCTTATGAAATTATACCCGATGTTACCGAAAAAACGCGACAACTCGATACTGAACTTGCAGAAGCAGAAGAAGAACTGCATCGCCAGCGCAAGGAGGCTGACGACCTGATTCAGAGAGCGGAGACCTACCTGGAGGAGGAAAGATACGATATCGTGAATGCCGCCATCAAGGAGTTGAAAGCGAAAAGTATTTATGCCGTATCTTCGCAACTGCAGGCCTCAGCTTCCGATATTGAGGTCAGAGTGAGGGTGGATACGGGTGACAGACAGGAGATGATCCAACTCGCTATGGCGCAGATCGAGGAGGCTGAGAATCGGATTGCCGATTACGATCTGAAGACCGCTGAGTCTCTGCTCGAGTCCGTAAAGGATTCCCGAGCCTATGAAGTCGATCAGGATACGCAGAGTGCTGTGGCAAGAGTGGAGGAAAAGCTCAATACGGTAAAAGCGCATATCGACCGGCGAGAACAGGAAATAATGGAAGCACTTGATGAGGCATCAGCCGATGTTGAGGCCGGGGAACTGGATAAAGCGGATGAAACCATCACCCGCATTGAACGCGATGAACTTTATGAACACCTTCCGGCTGTAAGGGAAAGGCTGTCTGAAGTCTCCCTTGACCTGGATGCAGCGCGACTCGGCATGACACGGGCTGAAGTGCTGCAGCGGGAAGCCGAACAACTGTTGAACGAAGCGCAGGCTTACATAGAATCAGGCGAGTTCTCAAAGGCCGCCGAGTTGTTAAATGCCGTTCTCGCAGATCCGGAATTTGAGTCCGAGGACAAAATTCTGGAGCGTGCAGAGAACCTTGTAAAAGGTATCATTGTGGCTGAAGAGCGCTTTGATCAACAGCAGACGCGGATCGAGGAACTTTTTGATAAGGGCTATCAGGCGCTGGAGGACTGGAATATCGCCGTTGTTCGTGACGTGCTGAGGGATGCCAGGTCACTTGATGCTTATGGCGCGCGCGAAGATTATCAGCAGCAGGCCGTCCGCCTGGAGTCGGCAATGATCGACCTGGCGGTTGAAATTGCTCCCAAAAGAGAGCTTGCAGTGGGAAAATTAGATGAAGCCGGCCGGCTCCTTGAAGACTGGGAGTTCGAAGCATCCGAGAGTCTGATGGATGAAGTGGCTGATATGAAAGTGACTGAAGCTTTCCCCGGATTGAAGCGTTCTTTGAACAGCAGACGGGTTGCCCTGGCGGAAACCAGGGAAGTTGCTGCCGCCGATATCGAAAAGGGTGAAGAGATGGTTAAGACGGCGGAGGAGAAACTCGAAGAGAAGAATTTCGCGGAAGCAAGGGCTTATATCAGGGAAGCTGAGGGCCTTGAATCCTATGCCAGGGACGATCGAATAAGAACTAAAGTGCAGGATATGAACCAGAAGATAGTGGCGGCGGAAGCAGCTAAAATTCAAGATATTGAATCGGCCAGAAATATGCTGACTGAGGCCGAGCGAAAAGCGGATGACCTAATGTTCTATGAGGCCGCTCATACTGTGGAGACCGTTAAGAGTTCACAGGCTTATGAGGTCAGTGCGGATATTAGAAGGGAGGTGGAAAGACTTGAGTCTGAGATAACCGATGGAAGACTGCGTATGACGGAGCGGGAGGAGGAACTTCTGAAGATGCTTGCAGAAGCAGAGGATGCTGTGGCTGATCATCAGTTCGACGATGCAGAGGCCATCCTCGAGTCGGTAACCGGTGATGAATTCTACGAAGCGCTGCCGGAAGTGAAGGGAAAAACCGTGCAGGTCGCCGAAGCTCTTGAAACGAGCAGAAGGGAATGGGAGGAAATAGTTAAACCAAGGCAGAGAGTTGAGGAACTGCTTGCAGAGGCGGATGAGCATTTGCAGGCGGGGCGGCTGGATGCGGTGGATGATCTGCTGGCTGAGATCAGAAGCGAGGATGTATATGAAAAGGAAGAGCAATTGCAGCGCGCTGCGGCCTCTCTGGCAACAGCCCTTGCGGAGAGAAGGGCAGAGAAAATTACCTATGAACTCGTTCAGACGGCACATGAAGCCTTTTCCAACGCCGGTGAAAATATAAAAGAAGGACGTTTAGATGAAGCTGAGGAAATTCTTCACACCATCATGGAGAGCGAGGCTTACGAGGTCTCCGGCGACATCAGGGATCAATACGAGATTTACAGGGACAGACTTGATCGTGCCGCCACCGCAAAGGGATTCCTGCAAGAGGCCGAATCCGCCTATGAAGATGGCGATTATCCCATCGTTATTGCCGCCATCGAGCGCTACAGGGATGTGGATGTGGAGATGGCGGAGCGTTTCGATGAAGAGGCGAATCGAATGTATGATGCAGCCTCCGGCACACTAAAAGAATACGAAGATATTTTCATGGCGGCTGAAGAACTCGTTGCGGAGGGGCGAATCGGTGAAGCCGAGACGAAATTCCGGAAGGTGGCTTCGGCGGATGTCACTTTGCGGGATGATCTTGCTGAACGCGCAGATGCCCGCGCTGATGAGCTCGAACCGCTTAAAAGGCGACAGAGAGTCGAAGCTATTATGGAATCTCTTACCGAACTTGAAGGACTGCAGATGCTCGCTGCCGTAGAAGCGGCTGAGGAAGCGCGTGAAATGGCACGCACTGCAAGGACAAGGCAGGAGTATGAGAAGGCCCTGGAAAAACTGATGACGGCCAGGGAAAGGTTACAAGAGTTTAATCCCGATCAGCCAACCGAGATCGAACGCTATATAGTCGAAATCGGTGAAGCGATCGAGACGGTGCAGGATAAGCTGGCGGCCTATGAAGAACTTGACCTCAGGCTGGATGAAGCCGTGGCCCTCGCAGAAGAAAATAAAGTGGAAGAGGCTATGAGAGCGCTTGAAAAGGTGCGGTCGGTGACTGCGGAACACGATCTGGTCTTGGAACCCGAACATAAGGCACAGAAAAGAGATGTGAGGACCAGGGTTGCCGAATTGTATCGCATGGATAGACAGGCGCAGCGCAAACACCTCCTGGAAGTGGTGGACCAGGTGGAGAAACAGATTGAGCGCGGGCGTTATAATCTGGCCGCTGATCTGTGTGATATAGTGGAAGGGGCTGATATGATGCTCCTGGACGAGTCCGAGACGGCACGTGTGGAAAATCTGAAGCGAGAAGCGAGGGAGGGTGTTAGACTCTCAGAGCAGAGCCGCGAAGCAACCAGCGAGATACTCGAAGAAGCTCATCAACTGGTCGATGAGGGACGGAGCCTGGAAGCTCTGAATAAGTATCGAATCGGGGTGGGACACGTTTTGGATAACAATATACCCTGCGACGATAAACAGGCAATACTTCAACAATACCTTGAACAGGTGCGGGATGTCTTGCCGCCGGCTTTGGATGCAGAATATGAGAAGCTCCGGGAACAAGCCCGTGAGAAACTTGAGAATGTTGACAATGTAAAAGACTATCATCTTGCAAGGTTCTGGGTGGAAAATGATGTGCTTGAAGTGGCCGTGGATGCGCTGCAGGCGGTCGAAGAAAACGAAAATCTCGAAGAGGAAAAACGGCAGTGGGCCAGGGAGCAAATGAAAGGCCTTGAGGCAAGAGCAAGCAGCCTGAGAGAGCAAGAATTGCTG
>PWMI01000010.1 GCA_003558235.1 Candidatus Iainarchaeum sp. | reverse complement strand
CCAAGATCGATTTTGTTCCCAGCTAAAACGATGGGTTTACTACGTTCCCTTATCTTCCCAGCCAACTCAATCAGATCACCGTAACCGCTCTCAACCGCTTCCTTAACGTGTTCTTCAGACACTCCAAGGCCACTTAACTTCTTATGAATCAAAGAATACAACTTCTTATCATTCATCTCAACCTCACGCTTCCAGGAACTCCACTCCCCCTCAAGTAAATTTTTTATCCACTGATCAACCTCATTCTCAAGAAATACCACATCACTCTCAGGATCATGGCCCTGAGTAGGATTACCCTGATCATCCGTTCTCCCAGAAAGATCTAAAACATGAATCAAACCCTCTGCCTGCATAAGATCACTTAAAAACTGATTACCAAGCCCACGGCCCTCATGAGCACCCGGAACCAAACCAGCAACATCAATCAACTCCACTGGAACCAACCTTTTTCCATCCCTACACTCAGAGTTAACTGGACTACACTCAACACCCAAGTCCACGCAAGGACAATCCGTAGAAACGTAACCCACGCCTCTATTAGGATCGATAGTGGTAAAGATTCTATTACTAATCTCAACGTTCACCAACGTAGCTGCTTTAAAAAAAGTTGACTTTCCAGTATTACTTTTACCAATCAAGCCAATCTTCACCCACATCACCACCCATTTAATTTAACCACAACATAATATAAACCATGCACAGAGAGGAAAAAAAAGAAACCTGGACACAGAAGTACCGGCCAAAGTCCCTTGAAGACATAGTAGGACACACCACAACGATCAAGAAGATAAGAGAATGGGCTCAATCCTGGAAAGAAGGAAGACCAAAGAAACCACTACTCCTCCACGGGCCCCCAGGAGCAGGTAAAACAACCATAGTAGAAACACTGAGAAAAGAATACGGTTGGGAGATACTTGAAGTGAACGCCAGCGACACTCGAAACAAAGAAAACATAGAAAAGATACTAGGAAGCGCTGCAACATCAAGAACACTGGCAGGAAAAAAAAGACTCATACTCATAGATGAAGTAGATGGACTATTCAGACAAGATCACGGGGGAACAAGAGCGATAAACAGAATAATAAAAGAATCAACGAACCCAATGGTACTAACAGCGAACAACGCATACGAACAGAAGATCAAAACAATAAGGACCAAGTGCACAGCAATAGAACTTCGAAAAGTACACCCATCAACGATATCAAAAGTACTCGCAGAGATAGCTGAGAAAGAAGGAGTAAAAGCAGAAAAAGAAGCACTCAAAGAACTAGGGAAAAACAGCAACGGGGACGTAAGAGCAGCTATAAACGATTTTCAGGCACTCGCACAAGGAAAAGAAGAATTAAAAAAGCAGGATCTAGGGATAATGAACAACAGAAACGTGGAGGAATCGATATTCAACGCAGTAAAACAAATCCTCAAGAAAAAAAGTTTCGAGGAATCAAGAGAATCACTCAAAAACCTGAACGAAAACCCCGACTTCACCCTCAAATGGATAGATGAAAACCTCCCTAGGCAGTACAAAGACAAAGAAGATCTACACAGGGGAATGAAAACACTATCAAAAGCCGATTCATACTTAGGGAGAGCCAGAAAAGGAAGAAACTATGGACTATGGAGGTACGCAAGCATCATGATGGGACCAGGAGTTTCACTATCAAAGAAAGAAGAATACAGAGGATACGTGAGGTACGGATTTCCAAGCATAATAAAGAAACTAGGTTCCACGAAGAAAGAGAGAAACACAAGAAAAATGATAGGATCAAAAGTAGGTAAAAAATGCCACGTTTCAACCAAAGCAGCAGTAATAAACTACATTCCACTGCTCACACAACTGATAAAAAAAGAAGAAGAAGCAATCAACCTAACAGCATACTTCGGATTCAACCAAGAAGAACTAACCTTCCTAGGAGCAGAGAAACCCGAAGAAGTAACCGAAAAAGCAGAGAAACTGATCACGGAACAAGTATCTCAAGGGAAAAAAAAGAAAACCCCACAGAAAAACCTGAACCACTTCTGAAGAAAGGTGAACAAAGTGAAAGAAAAAAAAAGAATCCTCGACGCGAGCGCATTGATAAACACAGACACCCTAACAGAGAAAGAAGCCCACACAACACCATCCGTCATAGAAGAACTGAAGACCCTCGACTCAAAATCCCTCGCTGAAGCCGCGAAAACAAAAGGAAAACTAAAAGTAGAAAAACCAACGGAAAAGTACCTGAAAAAAGTCAAGGAAAAAGCAAAAGAAGTAGGTAGCCTCAGAAAACTGAGTCAAACAGACCTCGAAGTACTAGCACTGACACTCCAGAAAAAAGGAGAAGTAAACACAGATGACTACACCATGCAGAACCTAGCGGCACACCTCGAACTTAACTACAGAGGAGTATCCAGGGGAAAAATAAAGAGAAAGAGAAAGTTCAAAAAAAACCAATGAACCTAGAAACTCTTCTTCGGTTCATCAGCATCCTGATCAACAACCAGCCCTTCAGAAAACAAGTTCTTTATGTGCTTCCTGTAGATCAACGCCAAAGCAATCAAGACAACCAACGCTATCCCATACGCAGGATTACCTACAAAAGTCTCACGGAAAGACCTCAAAGTACCCTCAAACGTCCAAGCGCTTATAGGTTCAGTCTTAGAATACTCTATATTAATATCCCATACTCCTGTATTCCATCGATACTCGAAACCAGCGAAGCGACTCACTGGGTCAGGAGAAACATGAACATTACCAGCATCAAGTGAATCGGGTAAATCAACCCAAAGATCCGTGTTATCAGGGATTATAAGGCCCGTGCCGGCCACGTGAAACTCAAACAACTCAAAATTAATCCCGTAACTTTCAATCCTACCTACCCTATCTTTTAACTCAACCAACTCTGGAACCTTGTAACTTAAAATGACTTCATAAACATTTTGCCTTCTTGAAGTAGAAATCTTCATGTCAGAGTAGTCCCTAACACTGGGTTTTATCCTCTCATGAAACTCAGTCCACCTCTCAACGTTATCACCACCGCTAGTAGCGAGCATGTTGAACACATTGACTTCAGTATCATCAAAACCCTCCACAATCCTTCCTGAATCAAGACCAAGTCTAAAAACCTCTTTGACCTCCGCTAAGTTGTTCTCATCAACCCTAACGGTTATCTCCTGGCTATAAAGCCTAACACTCTGCCCCAAGCCAAGTAACAGTAGTAACACTAAGGGAACGATAAACTTCTTCATGGATAAATTTAAGAACTCACTCTTTTAAAGCATAACCATTACTAGGTATAGGAGGTGGTTTAAGTGACCGTGGAAGTGGGTGAAGTGACGCACTACTTCACCAACATAGGCGTAGGAGTAATCGAGTTAAACGGGCAACTGGAAGTAGGAGACACAATAAGGATAAAAGGAGCACACACCGACTTCACGCAGGAAGTGGACTCGATGGAGATAGACGGGGAAAAGGTACAGAAAGCTGAAACAGGACAAAGCGTTGGGATGAAGGTCAAGGAAAGAGTCAGAGAAGGAGACGTAGTATACAGAGAATAGTTGGTAGGGAGTCATCCTCCCTAAACCTCTATCTTCATTAAATCCTTCGCAGCAAAAGAATTTTCAAAAACCTCTCTAGCCTCATCCTCAAGGAGAGACTCATCCCTATACCTATTTGAGAAGTGAATCAAAACCAACTTCTTAACACCAGCTTCCTTCGCCAACTCAGCCATCTCCCTTGCAGTCCCATGCATGTACTCTCTTGATTTATCCTTGTGTTCTTCACCAAAAGCAGAGTCAGCTATCAGGAGATCAGCACCCTCTGCAGCCTTCCTCAAAGAACTGCAGGCAACGGTATCACCAGAGTAAACAATCTTCTTTCCCCTCCTCATAGGTTCCGTTACCTCTTCAACAGTGATTTCACGGCCAAGGTGGCTCACAACCCCCTTCTCCTTGAGCTCACGGCACTTAGGATTGTTAAGAAGACCAAGTTCCTTCAACT
>PWMI01000045.1 GCA_003558235.1 Candidatus Iainarchaeum sp. | reverse complement strand
CCACAGGATGCAACATGAAGTGCAAGTTCTGCCAAAACTGGACGATAAGCCAGAGCACAGAAGAAGAAGTAGCAACCATGGAAATGCCTCCAGAGAAAATCGTGGAAGAAACCAAAAGAAGAGGCATAAAAAACATAGCATACACCTACAACGAACCAACAATCTTCATGGAGTACATGCAAGACACAGCGAAGCTAGCACACGAAGAAGGGATCAAGAACATAGAAGTAACCTGTGGAATGGTCAACGAAGAACCCCTCAAAGACCTAGTACCATATCTGGATGCAGCGAACATCGATCTGAAGTACTTCTCAAATGATCTTTACCGAGAGATCTCAGGTGGATACCTCGAACCCGTTCTGAGAACCATCAAGCAACTCAAGAAAGAAGGCGTCTGGATAGAGATAACCAACCTACTTATTCCAGGATTAAACGATGATGAAGAGATGATCAGAAGCATGTGCGAATGGATAGTGAAAAACGTCGGGGAAGACGTTCCACTGCACTTCTCTAGGTTCCACCCAACATACAAGATGCAGGAAAAGCCCTCCACCCCCATAGAGACCCTCAAGGAAGCGGAAAGAATAGCGAAGGACGAAGGAATAAACTATATATACTTGGGAAATGTTCACGAAGAAACCAACACGAACTGCTCGGAGTGCGGTGAAGAACTCATAAAGAGATCTGGATTCACCATGTCCATAAGGGGAATAAAGAAAAACAAATGCAAAAACTGTGGACATGAAGTACCTGGAGTGTGGGAGTGAAAAGATGACTAGGGAACCAACAGCGGTAGGATTCTACCCCTTCAACAAAGATGAATTGAGAGAAAAGATAAACAAGCTGATGCAGGGGGTTCCAAGGGAAGAAGAAACACCAAGGGGATTGATAGTGCCCCACGCGGGCTATAACTACTCCGGAAAAACCGCTGCTTACGCCTACAAATCAATCGAAAACAGCGAGATCAATAAAGCAATAATACTCGGTGTAAATCACCATGGAATAGGGGCAGACGCAGCTGTATCCTCACAAGACTGGGAAACACCCCTAGGGGTAGTTAAGAACAACGAGGGACTGAGAAAAGAACTGCTTGAAAACCCTTTGATTCAGGAAGATGAACTACCTCACGCAAACGAACACAGCATAGATGTACAGATGCCCTTCATAAAATACATCAACAGGGACATGGAGTTCGTTCCAGTATCACTCAAGTCCCTCAACGAAGAGGATATCAAGAGTATATCCGGAACCATTCGAAAAACACTTTCTAATCACCCAGGCACCGTGTTGATAGCTTCCTCGGACCTACTCCACGTTGGACCCCACTTCAGCTTCTACCCAGACACGGATGAAGGGACACTGGTTTACACGGATAAAAAGAACAAGGAGTTCATCGAGAAGATCAAACAAAGAAATTTTCGAGGAGTCATGGAAGCGGGGGAAGAATCCACAGTGTGTGGCTACCTCGCGATAGCGGCCCTCATGAAGTCTATTAAGGAACCTTGGAGGGCAAAGGTACTTCACTACTGCACTTCACACGATTTGGTGGGGGATGAAACGAACGTAGTTGGATACGTTAGCATCTCCATCATTTGAGTTTCCCTAATTCTTATGGAGGTACATCCCAAGGGCACGTAGAACTATCCACCCAGCGAGATGACTTGTTCTATTATTGATCTGCTTGGAAGCAACCTCACACAGATCGATTCCAACGACTTTGCTTTCGAATACTTGGAAGAGAAGTTCATCTAGTTCACTCGGTGTTAATCCATTGGGTTCAGGGTAACCGACGTCTGGGGCATACGCTGGATCGAGGCAGTCAATGTCGATGGTTAGGTACGTTTCCCCATCTTTATCGAGGTTGTTTATTCTCTTCACTTTGAACTTATCCTCTTCTTCAGTGACTTCTCTGACTCCTTCCTGAATCAGGGTGATCTCTTTTCCAAGTCTCCTTGCCCAGGTATTGTGTGTGTATTTGTTTCCGTTTAGTTCTTCGTCCAGGTCTCTGTGAGCATCCAGTTGAACAACTGTGTCTGGCTTGATGGCTTCCACGAGTGGGAGGGATATGCTGTGTTCTCCTCCGAGTGAGAATATCAATGCGCTTGAGTTAGCTTCCTTTATTTCTTCTATGGTTTCTTTTATCCTTTCACTGGTTTTTTGAAAGTTTCCGGGAACTACTTCGAGGTCCCCTGCATCGTGTATCTTTAGTTCACTCAGCGGATTGTTTCTAAGGTCTCTCTGGTAACTTATCCTGTGTTTCAGGCAGTTCCTGATGGTCAGTGGACCGTACCGCTGGTTTCCTTCGGAGTACGCTGTTGAGTCGAAGGGTACTCCCAGGAAGACCACGTCCGCGTCTTCGAGTGGATAGGTTACTGTGAACGATCTTGATGTGTACAACATTTTCCTCATCATTGTTCTGAGTCCACTGGACTTTATTTGTTCCTTGTTTTAATCTTCAACGATTCTTCCTTTTTCCATGACTAGTTCTCCGTCTGCGTACATCCTTCCTTTTTCCATGGGTTTTATGAAGTCGTGGTGTGCGGAGGACTGTGTGGTTCCCCCGAATCCCTTGTTCCACCCTATTGCTATGTGGATGGTTCCGAGTATCTTTTCATCTATCAGGGTGTATCCCCCGGTGTACTTGGATTTCTTGTTGCACCCTATTCCAAGTTCCGCTATCGTGTTTATGCCTTTGGTGTTCTCATCCAGGAATCTTTTCAGGTAATCTTCGTTTTCCTCTGCTGAGTAGTCAACTAGCTTTCCTTTTTCCATGTGTAGCCAAAGGTTCATCACGGTTCCGTAGTCAGATATCGTTGTTTTCGGTATGAAGATCTTTCCGTTTGCCCTTGTTTCTAGTGGTGCGATGAAGATTTCTCCGCACGGGAAGTTCATCCCTATGTCTCCTCTTTCTATGTCTTCTTCGCTTAGGACGCCATCGTCCTTCAGGAAGTGTCTTCCCTTTACCCCTAGTTCTAGCTTGGTTCCATCTTGGTGTTCTATCAGTATCTCCTCTGTTCCCTCTAGTTTTCTGTACCATGCTTCGGTGAGTTCGATCATATTGGGGTTGAAGGATTCTTCCATGCTTTCGTTTAGTATTTCTTTGAACTCTTCGTGTGTCACTTCGAGGTCTTTGCTCGTTTCTTCGTGGGGCCAACCGATGTAGCTCCACTTGACTTTTGCCTCGTCACTTATCTCGTTTATCTTCTGCCTCACTGGGGCCTGAGTCTTCATTCTTTTCCTTGAAACCTCTTTCTTCCACCTTTTGTTTTCTATTGGTTCTACCTTCAGGGCATAATCAGTTTTTCCTGATAGGGAGGCGGTGATTGGATCGAGTTCCATCAATGTGTCTTCCGGTGGCAATTGGTACTTTTCCCTCGTTCTCTCTGCGTTGGTGGTGATTATGATTGGGTGTGCTCCGTTTTTCAGGCACTTTCTTTCTATCTCCTTTGCTAACGTGAAGTTGTTCTCGTTGCACGTGATCACCACTGAGTGACCCACTTTGTCTTTCAGGACCATTTTCCCTTCATCTAGGTATACCAGTGGCCCGTACTCTACTTTACTGAGTTCCTTGATCGCTTCGTTCTCTTTTTCCAGTTTTCCTTCTCGAATTTTATTGATCAGGTCTTTCCCGTACTTCTCTTTGGCTTTATCTATCCCAGGGTTTCTTTTTCTTCCTATCGAGAGGCTCTGGTTCACTATCTTTTCAGCGAGTTCCTCGTTCTTCATGCATAGACTAATGTTTTTTTGCTTAAATAGTTTTCTCGGTGAGAATGAGTAGTCACGTTAGCGCTGGGAGGAGATTCGAGGAGCTCTTTTTTTTGGAAAAGGATTCATACAGATAACCTATCTATTTGCATAGCAACCTTTTCTAAAGGTTGCAACGCTGGGGAAGGGATTCGAACCCTTGCGGCCAAAGGCCACCGGTCCTCGAAACCGGCGCATTTCCACTCTGCCACCCCAGCAGAAGAATTTGATTAATCTTCACGAGTTTTCAAAGTAACCTGTTTTCAAAGTAACCTAGTGTAGAGCAGCACCATTCCGATGAAGAGCATGGGGATAAAGTACTTTTCGTGTATCCCACCGGTGTTTATCGGTCCGGATATGTGTAACTTGGCTTTCTTTCCCAGCCACCGCACACCCTGTGGATTGAACGAGTCCGCTACCAGGTGACTTAGGTATCCTGCGAAGGCACCGAATAGTATGGGGGTCTGCCCCGAGATGTTGAAGTAATTGAGTGCAGCGTAGACTACGAGTAACCATATTCCAAGCCCGTAGATGGTGTGGGTTATCCCACGGTGACTCGTTATCCCGGATACTCCACGGGATATCATCTGCGTGAAGGCGTTCCAGTGACTTATGAAGCTCTTAGGGTGATCTATATCGGGAATCAAACTAGAAACCGCTGCAACTATGATTCCAACTATCGTTATGGGCACGCCTATCAGGGGAGATAGAACCAGAATCATCCCTATACTCATCATCAGGTGCGATCCGTGTAACATAGTTTTAATAACTCTCCAAACTTTAATAAATCTATGTCACAAGAAAGCAGGTTGAAGGAATTGATTCAGAAAACGAATGAATTGATTCGAAGGAGAAATGAATTAAGTCATGAGATAGTGAACAGGGCAGCTTTGGGGAACCTGAGTGGTGGGGAGAGACAGAGGCTGGGAATGGTCCTGAATGAACTAAATCAGGAGATAAGCGAACTAAATAAAAAAAGAAAAGAGTACCTTAAAACGAGGAAAGGGAAAGCTGAATTGGCTGAAATCAAGAGAAAGACTATTGAGGGGGTTGGCGGTAGAATCCAAGGCTCTCTATTGCAAACTCAAGAGGAGTTCATGGAGAAAGAGAAAATAGAAGCAGAAAAAGAAGAGAAGAAGGAGGAGTTGAAGAGGGTTGCGGAGGAGTTAGAGAGGTTGAAAAGGCTAGAAAAACTCAGGGAGTTAAAAGAAAAAAGGGAAAAAGAAGCCAAGAAAGGAAAGAAGGGAGGAGGTAAAGGCCGAAGGGGATGATGTTCTATCTTTTCTTCCGTCTGCTTCTAGACGTGGAACTCAACTACGTCTTCATCCTTTAGTTTGTACTCTTTCTCTACCTTTTGCCCCGGGAACTTTGTTGAACCCCACACTCTAGCGTACTTGAGTTCCTCCGTGAAGTCTTTGTGTATCTTCTCCCCAACCTCCTGTACTTCAGTTCCTTTCTTGATTATCAGGGGGTTCTCTTTGTCGGGTTTCTCTCCAGGTTCCTTGGTGTAGATCCTTATAAGATCGAAGAAGTCAAATATCTCCTTCTTGGTGGGCATCTTCTTCTTCTCACTCACCATGATTGGTTTGCTGTAGTCAAAGACCTCTAGTTTCTTCTTGATCCCGCTACCATCGTCCCCCTCGGTCATGATTATCAATCCATCGGAGTTCAGTGCAACAGAGATTATCTTCCCCTCATCCTCGGTGTGTCCCTTCGTTAAGGGTGGAAGATCAACCAGCTGTATCCTCGCGCCCCCGTACTCCAGTGTACCTATCTCGGGTTCCTTGGTGGTGTAGGGGTATCCGGCTATCTCTGGGTCCGCGTTGGTCAATTTGTTCAAAAGAGTCGACTTTCCCGTGTTTGGGTAACCCATTATACACACCTGAAAACCTTGTTTAGGCACCGAGAAGGCGCTTCCACCTCCACCTGACTTAACTTGCTTCTCTTTTCTTTCTTTGAATTTTTTCAACCTTGTTTTAAGGGTTTTGAGTAGGTTCTCCGCTCCTTTGTGTTTTGGCGCGGTGGATATCATCTGCTGCGTGTACCTTATCTTATCGTCGAGCGCTTTTGCCTCTTGGTACTTTCTCTGAACCTTCAGGTACTCGGGTGGCAGGTTGGTGGGCATGTGTAATTAGTGGTTCACTTACTAGATAAATATTCGGAAAGGAATAAAGGATTAAAAGGAAAATAAAGGGGGTTTCTTGCTCTCTTCGAGCGGGTTGTCTTCTACATGTTCTGCGTTATTATGTCGAACAGAACCCATAGTGAACCTATTACCACCAGGATTACTCCGATTATTTGGAATAGCCATAGTCCGTAGGTTCCTATTTGCGCGGCATTTAGTTTCGTCCAGAGTGAGGTTGGTGTAGCTATTACTCCTCCTAGTATGAATGATACTGCTCCTGCTCCTAGCCATGCAAATGCTTTTTCTGATTTTTCTCTTAGTCCGCTGTATTCAGCGAAGACTAATGCTAATAATAGTGCTATTCCTGTCGCGAGTCCTGCTCCAAGTCCTAACATATGATCACCTCGACTAGAATAAAACCAGTTGATTTATAAGTGTTTCCCTCGTCAAACGTGGTAAGGTATGGTTTTTATCGAAAAGTATTTATAGCATCGTTCGAGGTCATTAATAACACTTTCGAAAGGTTTATAAAGCACTGCGTGTAAAAGTCTACATAGGCCCCATACTCAGTTTTGAGCTATGGAAAACCTTAAGTTGTTTTTTGGATTTAGGTGAACTCATGATAGACGGTGTCCCAACATGTCCGGAATGTGGATCGAGTAACATCGAACATGATTCTTTCAGGGCAGAAGTCAGTTGTTCACGATGTGGGGAAGTCATTCTTGAGTCGATGATTGATGAGGGACAAGAGTGGAGAGCGTTCGATGCTGATCAAAGACAGGAAAAAGCAAGAGCGGGAGGACCACTTAGTTTCACGAAACCAAACCGGGGGCTATCAACACACATAGATCAATTTAACAGGGATGACAGTGGCAAGAGCTTACCAGCGTACACTAGAAACCAGATGTATCGCCTAAGAAGCTGGCACAAAAGAGCAAGTACCTCTACATCGATGGAGAGAAACCTTAAAACAGCCTTACATGAATTGAAGAGGATAATATCCACATTAAGATTACCACACGCTGTTGCAGAGGAAACAGCGATGATATACAGACAAGCTGTAAGGAAAGGACTCATAAGAGGAAGGTTGATAGAAGAGGTCCTAACATCATGTCTATACATAACATGCAGAAAGAGAAGGATACCCAGGACCCTAGATGAACTCGCTGAAGTTAGTGGAATAGACAAGAAAGACATCGGAAGAACATACCGTTTCCTTAAAGACGAACTTGACATAGAAGTACCTCTATCCAACCCAGTGGACTACATACCAAGATTTGCCTCTCAACTAGATCTTAACGGAAAAGTACAAGAAGAAGCTAAAAGGATACTCGAAGAAGCTCTTCATATGGGGCTCATATCTGGAAGAGGTCCAACAGGAGTAGCCGCAGCAGCCCTCTACATCTCAAGCGTTACTCTAGGTGAGAAAAGAACACAGAAACAGGTTGCTGAAGCCGCTGGAGTAACTGAAGTGACCATCCGTAACCGCTACGCCGAACTCAAAGAAGAGATGAACCTAACGGTCAACGCTTAAACAAAGATACTCTCCTTCTTAGGTCTAAATTTAAATACAGCCAGGACCCAATTAACTAACAGTACACTCTAACTATAGACAAGGTGGAGAAGAAGAAAAACATAGGAGGTAAGGAACATGAAAACATACTTAAGCGTCTGGTTTAATTCGGAGGGGGCTAGACCAACTGAAGTGACAAAGGAACTAGAAGAACTGGGATTTGAAGTGACTCAGGGTCCACATGACTTCACTTACGAATGGAGCAAAGGAGTTTCCACTGCAGAGATCCTAGGAATAGGCGACAGGATACAGGAAGCACTCAAAGGCTTTGAAGTTGTATTCAGTCTCGAAACGATATAATGGGGGTAAACAGATATGAAGACATATTTACGAATATGGTTCAACACGGACGGAGAAAGATCCACGGAGGTCAACGATAGGCTTCTTTCGATGGGTTTCTCACCGCAGACAGGCATCTACGACTACGTCTACGACTGGGGAAACGAAGAAGTATCCACGGAGAAGGCCTTGATAATGGCTGACAGGATACACTCAACTTTAGGCGGATGCGGAATTTACTTCGGACTGGAAACCGTGGAAGAATAGAGATCTCTTCCAAAACTTCTCTTAATACTCAGCAACTAGAGGTACTTTTTAGGATCTACGTCCTTGACTTCCCAGGACTCCATCTTGCTTCTCTTCTCCTTAAGTTCCTCGATCTTCCATATCAGGTCCGTTTTCTTCTGGTGTGAGTTTGTTTTGCTCATCTGCTCCTCAAGTTTAGCTATCAAGTTATCTATGTGCATTTTGAAATCACCTTTTTTTACCTAACCCTTTTTATGTTTTTAACCCTTTAGTTCTCCACGGGAAACCGAAAGAGGAGAAACAGATATGTTCAAGTGCACGAGATGTGGAGAGGAGTACTCTGAAGAAGAGATGATGTACAAGTGCAAAAAGTGTGACTCCCTACTGAAAGTGGAGAGAGAAGTAAAGAAACCGAAGTTAGAGGGAATGGGAATAAGGAAGTACAAAGAAGCACTTTCAGCAGACTCCGAGATAATCACGCTAGGCGAAGGCTCAACACCGCTCTGTTACGCGGAGAAACTATCCTTAGAATACAACTCAGAGGTTCACTTGAAGTACGAAGGACTCAATCCAACAGGAGCATTCAAAGATAGAGGAAGTGCCCTAGCGGTGACCAAGGCACTTGAGTATGGCTACAGAGAAGTTACCTTAGCTTCAACGGGGAACATGGCTGCAAGCGTAGCTGCCTACTGTGCAAAGGCTCGCTTGAAGCCCAAGATATTTATACCACACGATACGCCTGTAGGGAAGATAGCCCAAGTCATAGCGTACGGTGGAGAACTTGTAAAGGTCAAAGGAAGCTTTCAGGACTGCATGCAGGAGGCTTGGATAGAAGCGGGCGGTGGATCTTACCTGGCTGAAACCGGCTTAAACCCTTACTACCTCGATGGTGAGAAAACGGTCGCTTATGAATTGGCTTACCAGATGGATGAGATGCCTGACATGTTGATAGCTCCGATGGGTACAGGTGGACTTCTTTCATCGATTTACTGGGGTTTCTTGGAGTGCAAGGAACTCGGTTTGATAGATAAGATCCCTACCCTTATTGGTACTCAAGCTAAGTACTGTTCACCCATAATCGATGCTTTCAACGAGAAGCACAAGAGACCTAGGGAGCCTTCGAGTGGATTTAGAACGGTCGCCAGTTCGATTCAGGTTAAGACGCCTTTCAATGGACATACTGCCATCGAGGCGATGGTGGAGACGGATGGCTTTGGAGTTAAGGCTAGTGATAAGAGGATAATTGAAGCGATATTTGAGATGGGTAAGGAGGGAGTGTTCGGTGAACCTGCTTCGGCCTTGCCTTTAGCTGCTCTTAAGAAGTTGATTGATCCAACGGTGGATAGGAACATCGATGAGGGTCAGTCGATTGTTCTGCTGGTCACGGGTAATGGTTTGAAGGAGTCTGAGTTGATGGTTGAGAAGGGTATAATGCAGCTTGAAGAGTAGTTTTTCTCGGTTATTTCTGCTTTATCTTCTCGAACTTTTTCTCTATGTTTCTCTTTGTGTATGTTGAGAGCGTGAAGAATAGGAACCCTATGATTAGTATCGTTATCAGTACTATCCTTAGTAGGTCCAGGGAGGTTATGGTTCCTGCTACTATTGCTTCGCCTCCCGCGAACCTGTCTGAGAAAAGGTTGGTCAGTATGTATAGGAAGAGCGTGGTCACTATCATGAGGAGGTACGTCAGCTCGTTGCTTATCTGTTTCACGTACTCCACCAAGAGGTACTTGTACCTCTCTGTCTCTTCGATCTCTTCCACATTCTTTTTGACCATGTTTCCACTTTAAAAGATTGAGGGGGTTTAGTCAAAGAGTGATCCTAGTCCACTTGCTGCTTCTTCTTCAGATACTTCTTCTTCCTCTTCTTCTTCCTCTTCCTCTGCTTTTTGCTCTGCTGGTGCTGCTGGTGCTGCTGGCGCTGTTGCTACAGCTGCTTGTTTTTGTATTGCTTCTTCGATGTTTACTCCTTCCAGTGATGCTATGAGTGCTTTTATTCTTGCTTTGTCCGCTTCTTTTCCTGTTGCTTTCATCACTTTCTCGACGTTTTCTTCGTTTACTTCGGCTCCAGTGGAGTTTAGCAGTAGTACTGCGTAGACGTATTCCATTTTTTAACCTCCTTTATCTTCTTGATCTTTATCTTTTTTAGGGTTTTCTCCGTACCCTTTGTTTTTGAGTAGCGCGTGCAGTGAGTTTGCTTGTGCTCCTGCTTTGCTTACTTCTAGTTCTATTGTTTCTTTGGTTATTATGTTTGCTTCTAGCGCTAGGTTTAGTGCTTGTTGACCTGCTTTTGATAGCATTATTTCTATTGATTGCTTCGTTGGGTATCCTGCTTCTACTGATAGGTTCACTGCTTGTTGTGCTGCTAGTGTGAGTTGGTTCATGAATGCTTCTTCATCTATGTCTAGTTGCTCCGGCGTGTAAAGTTGTCCGTCTTCCAGTAGGACCTTTGTGTTTATTCCTATTTCAAGTGGTTTTAGTCCCAGGGTGTTCAGTGCTCCGGCTATGTCTCCGGTTATCTTTTCTCCTTTTTTGAGGAGTACTTTGTCTTTCTTTATGACTATCTTTGGTCCTTCTATCTGTGCTGGTAGCCCTACTTTCTGTAGGTCTCCTAGTACTGGTCCTGGTTGTAGGTTTGTTGGTCCTTTCTTTATGACTATGTCTTCCTCGACTTCTTTGCCTGTCTTTGCTTTTGACTTTGATTTGTTTCTTTTTAGTGTTTTGTATAGTATGAATGGGTCTTTTTCTGATGATATTATTCCTATGGGTCCTTCGAGGTGTTCTTTTAGTTTCTCGACGTTTTCTTTGTCTGCTTTTTCTATGGCTCGTTCTATGAGGGTTTTCCTGGTGACTTTTATCTTGGCTTGTCCCCTTAGTTTTTTCTTTATCTCCTGGAACTGTGTTGATGGAAGTCCTTTTAGTTCTATTAGTCCGGATACCGGTTGCTCCAGCATCTTTTTGACTTCTTCCACGTGTTTCTTTTTCCATTCTGGAACTTCTTCGGGTTTTCTCGCGGTCATTTTACTCTTCCTCTACTTTTACGGTTGGTCCCATAGTTGTTTTTAGGTACACTTTGCTCACGTTCTCTGTTCTCTTTGGCAGTTGCCCTGTTATGGATTCGTATACTCTTTTCGCGTTCTCCGCTACTTCTTCGTCTTCCATTTTATCCGTGCCTACTGGTATTTGTAGGGTTGGCATGAACTTTCCTTTTGTTTTGAACTTGATTATCTTTCTTAGGCTCTTTATCCTGTCGGTTGGATCTTCACCTGGTCTTATTACTTCAGGCATCTTGTTTTTTGGTCCCATGAGGGGTCCTAGTATCTTTCCTATCTGAGCCATCAGTGGTGCTTCGGCTATGAAGTGATCGTGTTTGTTTATTATCTTTCTGGCTCTTCTTTTGTCTTCACCTAGTTTCTCTATGTCTTTCTTGGTGATTACTGTGTCCGCGTTCTTCCTTGCTAGGTCAGCTGTTTCTCCGCCTGCTATTACTGCTACTCTTATCTTTTTTCCTCTTCCGTTGGGCAGTGCTAGTTGACTGTTTATTCTTTGCTCTGGCTTCGTGAAGTCCACGTCCTTGAAGTTTAGAATTAGTTCTATCGTTTCCGTGAAGTTCCTTTCGGGTGCTTCTTTCTTCGCTTTTTCTACTGCTTCTTTGAATTTCATGTTGGTTCCCTCCTAAGCTCGAGGTGCTTAGTGTAGCGGGTATGATTAGTCTGTATCCGTGTACTTTGTAGTTATGCTTGTAGTGGTTTTTATATGTTGTTTCTTTTTGGGGTTTGATTCTCCATAATTTTATAAGGGAGCTCGGTCTTTGTTAATCATGCAGATGTATGGTTACAGACACTTGGCTTCCCTTTACGATGTCTTCACTAGTAACAAGGACTACGAGTTGGAGGTGGAGTTTTTGCAGAATGTCTTTGAGGGTAGGGGTATCGAAAGTATTCTGGATGTTGCTTGTGGAACCGGGACCCACATGCAGCTTCTTGAGAAGGAGGGTTACAGGTGCGATGGGCTTGATCTGAGTGGAGACATGTTGAACGTGGCGAGGGAAAAGGTTGAGGGAGAGCTTTTTCACGCGGATATGGCTAATTTTTACTTGGACAGGGAGTATGATGCGGTAATATGTCTTTATGCGTCCTTCAATCACTTGGTGGATGTTGAACGTGCTCAGGAGGCTTTGAATATCTTCGCGGAACACCTAAGGGAGGGTGGGACCGTCCTGATAGATCTTCATTGTCCGATGGAGGGTGGTGAGAAAACGGAGAGTTTCGGTAATGTCACTCGAAAGATGAAGTGGATATACGATGAGGAGAGCGGAATAGAGGAGACGGAGGTTCTTTTCCTTGTTGGGGAGAGGGAGGTCCATGATCACCAGACGCTCAGGATATACTCGCCTGATGAGGTGGAGGATATGCTCAGGGAAGAGGGGTTCACGGAGATCCTGAAGTACGGTGACTACTCTCTCACGGAAGCTAAGGATACCTCTAAGAACGTTCAGGTAGTTGCTAGAAAAATGTAGTAATTGCATGAGTCATTTTCGTGTTTATTTGGTTCACTGCATCTCGTGGACGTGTTTGATTATCTCCATGGGCACTTGCACTTCTTCCGTGTGACTGATCGTTAGTGTATAGCTCGTCAGGGTAACCATGTTGAACCACTTAACTGGGACGGTTATGTCCGCTTCTACTTTGACTTCCACGGTTTCACTTATGGTTAGGGATTCATTCTCCTGTTCCTCGAGGAACTCCTCGAGGTCCTCTTGGTCTTCGATCCCCTCCGGCAGTTCATTCAGTTCTTCCAGTTGGCTTTGAAGTTCTTCTTCGAATTGAATGGTTCCTATAGATTCGTTTAACTCGGTTAGGTTCACTGAGAAGGGTAGTTCTATAGTTGATTCCCCTGTGGGTATCTCCAGGTTTTTCTTTGAGTTTTCACCCACGTATTCGTCTTCTATGTATACTCTGTAGGTTAGTTCCTGGACCTCTATCTCTAAGTGGGGGTTTTTTAGGGTTATGGATGCCTCTATCTCCACTATGTCGCCTTCAACGTCTTTAAGTATCTCTATGTTTTGATCCGTGACTGAGATGTCTTGTGCTGCTTGGTAGAGTGGGTACACGGAGAAGATTGTTCCTATGATCAGTAGCAGTATCGTTACGCTCACCGCGCCTATGGCTATCTTCGTTACGTTCTTCATGTTTATCGTTTCCGGTGATTATGGGGTACCTTGTTGTTTTTATTGTTTCTTTGTTCTTCGCTGGTTGCGGGTATAAATTTTATATACCAGTAGATGTTTAGTTATTACACGGTATGAATTGAGGGGGGTGAATGGTTGTTGAAGAATGAGGAGTATTGGAACGAAGATAAGAGAAAGAGAATCCGCAGGGGTCACCAAGAAAATGGCCAGAAGTGTTAGATTCCGTTGAACTTCGTTTGAACGATTGAAATGGATCGGTTGGATTTGTGGAGTGATTTTGTTAGTGTTTCTATTCTCATTTTTGTTGGTTACTTAGTTTCTCTTAGTTTGCTTAAGTATATTCTTTCGTTGTGTTTCTCTATGAGTAGTTCGGCTACTTTGTTTTGGAGTTCTGTTTTGAGGGCTTTGTCTTCGATCGCTTTTCTTAGTAGTGATGCGTTTAGTGTTGATACTTCTTTCCAGTGTTTGCTTTTCTTTAGGAGTTCTTCGAGTTGTTTGTATTTTTCTCTGTGTTTTGTTTTGGTTGGTATGTCTACTTTGTCTTCTATCTTTACTTTTAGTTTTCTGTCGCTCCCTCGTATCACGGATAGGTCGTTTTCTTGGGCGTAGTTCACGATTGCTTCTTTGAGTTGCTTGATTTCTTTGTTTAGGTCGCTTCTTTGTTCGGAGAGGTCTCTGTATTGGTTTACGAGTTTTACTCCGTCGTCTTTCATGAACTTGTTGAGTGGGATCTGCTCGGTTTTGTAGATGTGTTTGTGGTCTGGGCAGATGTCTTGGTAGTCACACCACTTGCAGAGTGCTGATTCGTTGGTTGGGAAGTTGTCCATCTGCTTTGCTTTCTCGATTTTTTGAATTAATTGGACTATGTTTTTCTCGAGTTCTTTCAGTTGCTCCGGTGTTTTTTGGACTTTTATTTCTTTGTTGAACTGTAGGAAGTGCCATATTAGTTCCACTTCGTCTACTTCGTTCCACATCTCTTTTAGGCCTATGTGGTAGAGGGCCAGTTGCCTGTTTTCTTCCATCCTGGCTCTTTCGGGTAGTCTGCTGTTTGTTTTGTAGTCCCTTATCTGGTAGACTCCGTCGGGTGTTTCCGAGAGTCTGTCGATGAATCCCGTGAACTTGTGGTTCCCCACGTCGAACATCAGTCTCTGTTCTACTGCGAGGGTCCTGTTTTGGTCGAATGGGTGGTATTGGTTGTAGTAGTCCCTGAGGCACTTTTCACCTATTTTGTAGTAGTTGTCTTCGTTGTATTCTTTTCTAACGATCTTGATGTTTTCGTGCCAGTTTTTCTTCCAGATTTCTCGGTAGAATTTGATTGTTTCATCCAGTGTGACTTCTTTCTGCATCATTAGGTCTTGGTATAGTTTTTCGAGTGTGTCGTGTACTCTTGATCCCATGAATGCTTCTATGCCTTCTTCTTTTTCTTTTTTGATTCTGTCTAGGTATCTGAACTTGAAGTGTAGGGGGCAGTTTTCGAAGCAGCTTAGTCTTGAGTGGGAGTATGTGGGCATACTTTGTTTATGGTTTGAGGGTTTTTAATGATTGATGGGGTTTGTTCTTCATGGTGCTGTAAAAGAATAAGGGGGAGGGGTTTAGGAGATTGTTGGTGCTTTTTCTTCTTTTTTTCCTTTCATCTCTATCTCGATCTCTAGTTCTTTTTCTCCGTTTCCCTCGAAGTCGATCTCTAGTTTTATCGGTGTTCTGAACTTGAATGGTATCTTCCAGTTTTCTGTTTCTATGGTTACTTCGTCTTGTTCCTGCATCTGTTTTCCTAGTTGGATTAGGAAGTCCCCTATGTCTTGTTTGTCTAGGTATACTTCGTGTTCCATGTTTCCGTTTTCGATTATTCTTTTTTCGTGTTCTTTTTTTGATTTTAGTTGAACCATCTTTATCACCCACAATGCTTATATATGGAGCTATATATAAATATTCTTAGGAAGTTACTATTTGGAGGTGTTGTGGTGGATACTTTGAAGGTGATAGGGTCGAAGAAGCGGCTTGAGATTCTGCATGAGTTATCTAAGCAGGATATGTATGTTTCTGAGTTGATGAGGGCCGTTGGTCTGGATGGTAAAACGATTAAGCACCACCTGGAT
>PWMI01000067.1 GCA_003558235.1 Candidatus Iainarchaeum sp. | reverse complement strand
TGTCGGCCATTGCAGTACCGCTGCATATTCGCCGGCAGCTTCCGGGCCCACAAATCGGTTGCAGACCCAGACATCCATTCGGAGAAAGAGCAAGGTTCCCACATTGTTGGTCAACAACCACCCTCCCGTGCCCAGGAGATCCTTTACTTTGCTTCGGTCGAAATAGAAGATTCCCAGCCTGAGCTCCGGCGCAAGTTTTCCAGAAATAATGATTTGTGTTATTAGGAGAAAGGCACTTATAAAAATATCGACATAACCCACATAACGCAGAGATGGCCCGAAGGTTATGAAAAGAACGACTATCCCAACCGCCCTCATTGTATATCGCGCAATATCAATACTTCGAGCAAAGTCGACTCGGTTGTACGCATACATGGAGACGCCAAATACGCTTGCCAACAGGTTCAGCATGTATGCCAATGCACTGCAAACTAGAAGGACAAGGGCATCCCGATATAAGGCTTCGGGTATATCGATAATACTACCTGCATAGGCAATGAGAATAACAAAAACTGGGATCTGAAATATGCCTATAAATAAATAACTAAAGAATGCTGTGCTAAATACACAACTGGCTTCTCGAGTATCTCCCTGATGTATAGCAATAGTAAGATATCGAGTTACTGCCTTCGCAATGCTATGGGAAATCAGGCTTGCATATTGCGTAAGCATCCCTGCAATAGGGATGAGACCATAGGCGGCATTTCCTAAGTGTTGCACAAGATAGGGGACGAGCCAGATACCGAGTACTATTTGGAATAGAAATGCCAACCCCTGGAAACAAATATTTCTAGGTAGTTGGCTTTTAAATCGTTCTGTAATATTGGTCACAGTAAGATGCCCATCGGCGGATTCCTTGGGCTAATCCTATATCATATCATGCGCTCTATGAGCCCAGATCCGCTACCCACCCCAGATGGACGACATCCCCTTGTCGATCGTACTGCATTTGTTCGACCTCTCCGGGATAGGTCTCGAAATTAACCCAGGTTCGCATTTCATAGGGTAGTTCAACCCCAGGTATACTTGATGTTACAAGCTGTAAGGAATCCAGAGGCCAATCCTGTGGGTTGATCTCAACTCGACTCTCAACTTCCCTTGGACCTGTTCCACGTAATGGAGGCACAAGATGCTCATGTGCTTCGTCAGGCCTGCCCATAAGAAGGAGGATTGCTCTACGGTCCTCAGGGACGACAATATCACCAGTCTTATGCAAAACCCAAGAAATTTGATAGGTCTTTCGTCCATCCTCGCGCTCCGGTGAGGACTCGATCAGGCTCCATTCGAAATCAACAAGGTGAAGATCGTCATTGAAAGACATCACTTCTGATTCGGCCAAGAGCTGCCTTTGTCTGGAAGCAAAGGCTTCGTCGATTTCTTCATTGCGAGCTTCTTCTTTCTGGTATTCCTTCTTAAGCTTGAGTAATTCCGTGAGTCGGTTGCATTGCTCAATTTGCTGCATCATGTGAGCGCCTTCCTCACCAATAGCTGCGGCGACGGGTTCGGGGGCGTCTTCGGGTTCGTCGACTTGGGGTTCTGGTTCGGGTTCGTCGATGTCGGGTTCGTCTTCGATATCAATGTCGATGTCGTCGGCGGGTTCGACCAGTTCAACGGGGTCATCGGGGGCACAGCCGGGGACGAAGACGCCGACGGCGAGGAGGAGTCCGAGCAGGGTGATCAGTCCGATACGGGTGGCGCGTTGGGTACCGTGTGTCATGTTGCGTAATCCTTCTTGTTGTTGGGCCCTGGGGCCGGTATCTATTTCACTGCGTACTGCGATGTTATGTTTCTTGCGTTCCGGGCGTTTGCGGCTCGGGGGCCGTGTCGTTGCCGGTTTCCTTGACCAGTTTGGCTCCGATGAGCACGAAGCAGAGGATGGCGAAGGCGGCGACCATGCTGCCGAGGACAATCCTGCTGCGCGCCGGGGCCACCCGTTGGGGGTTAATCTCGGCGCCGAACAAAATGGCCGTGCCGGTGCGGGCGGCCTGCTCGGACGAGATTTGGAGCAGGGCGACTTCTTCGGCTTTGGAGGCCAGCTGATTCTGTATGCTCAGGGTGTTGTCCACTTCCCGTTCCAGCACGTCGATTTCCTGGGTTGATGTCAGGATCGATTCATCCAGTTCGCTTGCTTCTTCGGACAGATCATCGCGCAATTGCCGCTTGATTTGCAACTCGTCCTTGAGGCGTTCGTTTTCGATGGTCAATTGTTCAACCAGCGTGAGTTCTTCTTCGAAATCTTCGCGGAACATGGTCAACACTTGTTGGGTGGATTCGAGCTGGGCTTCGCGGCGTTCGATCTCCCGTTTGATGGCGTCGATCTCGCTTTCGAGCCGGCTCAGCTCCTGGGAAGCAGTGTCGGCGCTCCGGGTGAGTTGGTCGATGCTATTGGTAAGAGCTTCGACTTCCGCGGCGGTCTCGATGATTATCTTCTCGGTGGATTGGAACGTGGGATTGATGATTTCCGTTTTGAGGGGCGTAAAGGCGTCGTCGCTGAGCTCGTCGCTGATGTAGGCGTTCCACAGGGCGTCGTCGGTGATGGCCTTGTCCAGGACCAGCTTCTCGGGGATCGTCGCAATCTGTTCGTTCAACGAGGCCAGCTGGGCCTGTTTCGAGGGCAACTCGTCGGTTTTTTCGGCCTTCTCTGCCAAGATGCGTTCGATATCGAGTTCGAGATGGGCCAGGCGCTTCTGTTTGCTGAGTAGGTTGTTCTCCCGTCGATAGTCACGCAGAGACTCGGCCTGGCGGACCTTTCGCTCGACCCACTGGACGACTTCGCGGCCTTGCGCAGCCAATGCGTCAATGTCAAAGGGGTATTCACGGTTCGTTACGATCATCTCCTCGACCACATCGCCGATCCATTGGCCGTCGTGTTGTTGCTGACCAACGCGGCGTCTGCCCTCACGAATGGTCACCTCATTAACGGACACATCCACGCCGATCTCGACGATGTCCTCCTCCAGGCCTTTGATCCGTTCCTGAACAGTTTCGAGTCGGGCCTTTTGGAGGTCGAGTCGGGCTTCCATTTTCTTGGCGACCAGCTCGGTCTCGAAATCGCGAAGGGCTTCATTCGACCGACCGTACATATTGCCGATAAACTCGTCCAGCGCCTCGATCCCTTCGGCGTAGATCTCCGTGCTTCTGCCCTCGAGCAGCTGGGCCCATTCATTGGCGATAATCTGGGCCTCCTCGGGGCTTTGGGCGCGGGCGGTGAGGATGAGAATAGGAAGGGCTTCGGTGGCGCCCCGACCCTGTTGCCGACGTCGAATGTCGGTCTCCAATGCTTGCTGGAAGCGCTGAAACGTCCGTAGCGGGTCGATTCCCGGTTCCTGCCATTTGTCGATAGCTTCATTGTCCCAAAGACGTTGGAAGAGCTTCCACTGAATCTCGGTGGACTCGGCCAGAGTCTGCATCGTTTCTACGTCCATGCCCTGGGCCTGTTCGGCGATTGGCCCTTCGATATCGCGTACGATAACGCCTTGGGGCTCACGAACAATCAAAGCGGCCGAAGACTCATATGTATTGGGTATGGTCAGGGTGTAACCGGCAACCAGAAGACCTGCGACGATGGTTAGGCCTAGTAGGATCCACTTGCTGCGATACAACTCCCGAAGAATATCCGCCAATTCCATCTCGTCGTATGTCTCGTCCTTATGCGGCATATAGTTCCCTCAAAACCCCGAATCCACCAACAACCAGTCTCGAACACATAGGTTAACGTAGTATAGGATGATTAGGTAAACAAGTCAAACATCAGGCCGGATGAATGTTGGAAGTTATTTGATGATGAACGACGCCATAGTTAGACATAGGCCCTATTCCCGGTGCGGCTCAGCGAATACCTGCGCGGAGAAACGGTACAATCGGGTCTCAGGGTCCTGCCATGCGTTTTCGGGATATCCCGCCTTAAAACACACCGCCTCAAGAAACTCCTGAATGCCCCAATTTTGGTCTACCGCGACCTGAGGCAGCAGCAGTCCACCACGGGTTCCGGGTCTTTGTACAAACAACCCGTCGCGCCCGATGACAACGTCTTCTGGGCCATGAATCCGTTTATAGGGTGTCTCTGGCGTATCCCCCGGCGTCAATACGGATATTTCGATCCATATAGAGTCGAGTTCATCGGTCATTA
>PWMI01000056.1 GCA_003558235.1 Candidatus Iainarchaeum sp. | reverse complement strand
GCAATGCCCGTATCTGCGGGGAGTCGTCCCACAGGGTGGGGAAAACTGCACGGAGGAATTCGCTTGGGCGCGTCATGCCGGGCCTCCCTGCCTGTGCCGGGGAAGGCCTTGGGGGTTTTTCACCGCGTCGTAGCAAATGCGGGCGGTCGTATAAAGTAACGCCGATGATATTACGAGAATCCCTGCAGTAAAGATAATGTGATCGCTCGCAAGGCGAATCAGCAAAAGAAGTACCGCCCCAATAAATTGGTAACTCCATATGGTATCACTACTAAAAGGGCCATCGGGATTCAGCGATAAAGCAAGAACACGCATAGCAAGGGCGGCCATAAAGATGGCAACGCCCGTCACCAGGACTACGTGCCTAAAAGAAAGAAAGATGCACGCGGAAAGGATGGGAGGGAGCACGAAAAGGGCAATGTCCGACTCCATGATCGTTCGCAAAAATCGGATGCGATCTGTCAAGGGCAAAATTTTAAGCAACCGGATATGCTCCCAGTTTATACCCCAATGCAGTTTCACCAAAAGCAGGGTGATGGCCACCGGAAGGAAGAGGTGAATACCGAGCAACAGATTTTCAGGTTGTTGGGTAAGCCATTCTGCATGGGGTTCGAACAGGAAGGACACAGTAATCAGAACACTCCATAGTGCGATAACTTTCAGAGTTGCATTAGTCACTGTCTCGGAGCCCCCGGCAAGGATACGAATAACTGTGCGCCATTTTCCCCTGTAAAGTCCCTGATGTATGGGAATTTGAACGCTGCAATTCATGACTGCGATGTGCGCATATCGATACGTGATAATTAATGTGGGCAAGGTTACGATCATACATGCCACGAGCAGCAACGGAAGATAGTGGGGCAGAAGCAGCGGATCTGCGTACATCGCATTCGAGTGGGCGTTTGCAAAAAGAAGATAATACACAGTCAGGAACGCCATCAATATCAATGAGTCCGCGATAGAGCCGATACACCGGTAGGCCAATCGGCAGAGATCCCCTCGATTCTGCACCCAAAGTAGCCCAAGGCTCCAAAGCATGGGAAGTTGCTGACACAAAGCAAAAAAAGTTAACATAATTAGTACGCTGCTAAGCCGATGCGCCCATGTGATACCAAAGGCGAGTCCCAGCGCCCAGGGAAACAACACTATAAGAAAGAGCAAAGCCGGCCACCGAACGGACAGTTCCCATTTTAATAGGCCAAGCCGTCGGGTAGAGACAGGCAGCGAACGATGAAGACGATCAAATAATCTTGATTCTCCCGCAAAGAACAACAAAAAGACTGCTGGCAATATAATTAATGACATTGTTGTATGGAATATTAAATAATGAGTTATGTTAGTTAATAGCATAAGAGATAGCAATATTAGTATCAGCAACAGGGGCCAACCTTCCCATTTGGCCTGCCTTCGCAACGCCCGTATCTGCGGGGAGTCGTCCCACATGGTGGGGAAAACCGCACGGAGGAATTCGCTTGGGCGCCTCATGCCGGGCCTCCCTCTTTTTTTCGAGGAAAGCACTGGGGATGTTTTACCGCGCCATAGCAATAGATGACGATACCATAGAGCAGCACCAATGCCAGTACAAAGATGACACCATCATAGACGACATGGCGGACCCAAAAACGAAGGGGCAATAGCAACGCAACTCCAAAGAAGATGATGAGCCATCCGATATCCATGTCGAAACTGCCCCCGCGATTGAGCCGTGCGGCAATCATTCGCAGGGAAAGACCAGCCGAAAGCGTGGCGACAGTCGTCACGAAGATCACCTGCCAGAAAGGAAGAAAAATGCAGGCAGAAAGGATGGGAGCGAGTCCTACAGAAGGGATATTATGGAATAGAAGCATTCGAAGAAACCGGACGTCATTTTTCATAGGTAATGTCTTAAGTATGCGGATATGGTCCAAGGTTTTACTAGTGTAGGCGGCTACAAGGGGGGCCATTGCATTGGAAATGTGTATCAAGATCAAAAAAGTTGTTATTTTATTAATATTCATGGAAATGTTATATGTAAATCGTAAAAGGAGCAAGGATCCTATCGCCAAGACCCCAAATGTGAATAATCCCTTTAGCAATGCCTGTGCCAATGTGCTGGAAGTGCCTGTGGTTATCCGTCGGAGGACATCCCATATGCCGGAGTGATATCTGGGGGGGACGAGTATCGAAACGGTGTGGTTCATACCTGCCATGTGCGAGTACCGATAGGTGAAGGAGGTCGTGACCAGAGCCGCGACCATGCATGTTCCGACCAACCATGGCAGATACGAGGGCGGCTCCATTAGACCAGCTTCAACCATATAACGAGACGGCATAAAGCGAGACCCATCTAAAATGAGTCTGATTGCAATCAGATTTGCAAGTAAAAGTATACCGCCGTCGCCGTCATGAGATTTGATGATTTTGCCGATGTGCCAAAACACCAACTGGAATAGTGGGCCTCTTTTTTGTGCCCACGGTATAGCGATGTTCCAGACCAAAGGGATCTGCCGAATGCAAATAGAAAGCGCCAAAAAGATGAGCAACCAGGCATGCCAAAGGTTCCACGGGAATTCCCATGATAGTCCGAGGGCCCATGGACTCAGGGCGATCAGCAACAACAAGGCCGGCCATCGAATGGACAGTTTCCATCTAAGCAGACCAAGCTGCGAGGCTGATACTGGTAGCGAGCGATAGAGTCGACAGGAAAGATCCTTATGCCAAAACCGTTTCGTGGCAAGAGCAAAAAGATACATGCCTATCAAAAAAACTATAGTTTTAATCACCAACAATGATGAACCACTAGGGGGCGGCGACATCATTCCGAGCGTAAACACCACATAGGCCAGTAAAAGCGGCCACCCCTGAATTGGGACCTGCTTTCGCAACGCCCGTATCTGCGGGGAGTCGTCCCACATGGGTTACTCCTCTCGGACCAGCGCGACCAGCAGTTCCTCGAGGGTCACGGGGACGGCCGCGATGTCGGTAATGCCGTGTGCGGCGAGATCTTCGGGACGGCCCGTCTGCTTGTCGAGGAGGATGCGCCAGCGATCGCCGCGGTGGCGTTGGATCCGGGCACCGGGCCACAGGCGGGGCGAAACGCCTTCGGGTACTGCGCAATCCACCATGCAAAAGCGTTCGAGGAGTTCCGTGGTCGGCCCTTCGACCAGCATGCGGCCGTCGTGGATGATGCCGATGTGGTCGGCGAACCGTTCGATGTCATCGATATTGTGGGACGAGATCAGCACAGTCCGGGTCTCCTCCTGGACGGCGTCGAGCAGCTCGGTGAATACCTCCATCTTCGAAACGGAGTCGAGTCCGGCCAAGGGCTCGTCGAGGAGAAGCAGATCGGGGTGATGGGCCAAGGCGAAGACCACGCCCAGCTTGGTCCGGGCGCCGAAGGACAACTCGGAAATGGCGGCGTCCCGGTCCAGTTTGAGCCGTTTCAGAAGGCTCTCGCAATAGGCGGGGTCCCAATCGGCATAGAAATCGCGGACGAAATCCAAGGCAAGACCCACTGTGCCCCAGGCATGGAAGCTCAGATCGGGGCCCGTATAGCCGACGCGCTTTTTGACGGCCACCTCCTGTTCCAAATGGTCCATGCCAAAGACCTCGATTGTACCGGCGTCCTTTCGCCCCATGCCCATGATCAGGTCGATGGTGGTGGTTTTTCCGGCTCCGTTGGGGCCCACCAGTCCGTAGATGGCTCCCATGGGCACGGTGATGTCCAGCGGCCCCAATTTGAACGCCCGAAACTGTTTCTCAAGCCCCCGAATCTTCAATGCCGCGTCTGCCATGGGTCGATCCTCCTGGTGCTCCGTTGCGCCCCGCCGTTGCTGGGCATCCCGCATTGTGTTCATTGCCTGTTCTCCTCCGTCAAAATGCGCCGGGCCAGGCCCAGCATCTCCTCCGGTTCCAACCCCGCCTCGCGGGCCTCGTCGAAGGCCTCGCGCAGGAGCGCCTCCGCCCGAACAACCTTGGCCTCGCGGTTTCGCGCGTCGCCATCGTCCGCCACGAAGGTACCCAAGCCCTGACGGCGATAGATGATGCCTTCCCGCTCCAATTCCTCGTAGGCCCGCTTCACCGTAATCAGGCTCACGAGCAGCTCCTCGGCCAAGGCGCGAAACGACGGCAACGGCGCGCCGGGAGGCAACCGGCCTTCGCTGACCTGCCGCTTGATGCCGTCGACGATTTGTTGGTAGAGCGGTCCCGACGCCGCCTTCGATATGGG
>PWMI01000065.1 GCA_003558235.1 Candidatus Iainarchaeum sp. | reverse complement strand
TGGTCGAAGCACCCATTCTTCCAGCCGCAAGTCCGGCAAGCATTCCCGATATACCGCCACCAATGACAACAACATCGGCTTCTCTTACAATAGGGATCCTTTTAATCTCATTCATATGGTCCATATTAGAGGTTCTTGGCGGATAATTGGATTCGCCCGCGCCCTGTGAGGCGAATGCGGATTTCATTGACTTACCCAAAGATAGAGTTGAACCAAGCCCCACACACCCCGCGGCGGTGCGCTTCAGAAAAGTCCTGCGGAGCATTGCCGACTCAAGGATACCTTTGATTTTCATCGTATTCCTCCTCTTTGACGTTAAGACTATGTCTTAGTTAACGAGCATCGCAGCAATGCGATTCATGCCCAAGTCCCCAAGCAAACGTGCGTCGTAAACGAACCATAAACCGTTACACCATACGAATGCGATCAATCGAGCATCAACGTGGATCCCGGATGGGTCTCCCGGGATTGTCCATTGATCCGAATCTGGTTCAACCCCTCCACCGGCGGAATGTGCAGCACCACCTTGTCGGGGGTGTGATGAAACGCGGGTGACCAGGTCACGTCAAGCGTCTGGCCGTTTTCGTCCAGCTTGAAGTGCAGACTCACCGGTCCGAACTCGGTCACGATCTTTTCGAACCTGGTCAGGTAATCCGTCTTCAGCCAGGCCTGAGGCGCCAAGCGCAGCAGGTGCAACTCGTTTTCGGCGATCTGATCGTCGATCACCGCCAGCCGGGCCAGGTCGATCATCAACGGATTGACGGCGACCAGCCCAGACAGGCCGTGCCGTGTCTCGTGGGAGATGTAGGTCTGCGGAGACAGTGCCCCGACCAACAGGCTATACATGCCTTCAAGGTAGCGGTAACGATCGCCCAGTTGCCAGGAATGATAGACGTTCCAACTGTAGCACGGCTCGGAGCTGGACATCTCGTGAATCAGGATAGGCCGCTGGAAACAATTGTGACGCGGATCATAGATTTTCGTGTTCGGCCCCTCGCGGAAAAAGGAGACCGTGTCCTTCATCGCTGGCGTATCTGCGGTCAATACCCCGCTCCAGACCAGGAATAGCGGGCCCGTATCCAGGTAGAAGGCGTGGAAAATGTCCTCGCCGTCAGCCAGACAAGTTGGAACGATGGGGCGTTTGTTACCTTGGCTATCGGTCCAGCGGGGGGTATCCAATATGGCCTCATCCAGTGCTTCGACGAAGCGGGCTCGATACGCCTCGGCCTCGGCGGCGAACTCGGACGCACGCGGATGGTTGAGGCGCTGCAGCAGCTTGATCGCCGCGCGCAAGCCCCTGTGATTCCAGCCCACGTTCCATATGGACTGGCTGGGAATCCGGAGATCGGTGGAAACGGCCGGCGGCAGCACACCGGGGACACCCTCGTGTCCGGTAATCGCCCGCGAATCCTTGATGAATTCACATCCCTTGATGATCGCCGGTAGCCAGCGATCGATAAACGCCTGGTTGTTGGTGATCAGAGCGTGTCGGGATACCGTATAGAGTATGGCCCCATGATCGCACAACCAGTCAACTGAGGTAAGTGACTTTGGCGTTGAAAAATATCCCGGGTGAGACTCATAGATGTTGCCAGGCGGCTTGACTGTACCCTGGTTCAGCCGGAACAGTTCGATATGTTTTTCCACCAGGGCGTGGTAGCCGAGCGGATCGAACATCATGTGGGAAACCATGGAGGTGGGAGTCGCCCACAGAACGTCATAGCTCCATGATCCTGTGAGAAACGAGGATTCGCCGGTGTCCGGATTCTTCTCACTGATGACCCGGCCCAGTTTTAAGCTGTGCTTTACGGCCTCGTTCATCCACGGTTCAGGGGTGTCAATAGTAGCGGCGGTAGAGGGTTCAACTGCCCAGTAGGCGTCGGATTGTTTGAGGGCCTCCTCAAAACCTGTTTCGAACTCCGTTTCTATTGCCGGGCGTTCTGCTGCCAGCATGGGCAACAGTAGATCCGCAAAGGCTCCCTTGCGGGCCGGGAGAGTCACAGATAATGAGTAGGTTCCACTATCTGGCTCGATTTCGCTGAAGTCAAACGCGTCGGCTTCCGCGGAAATGCCCATCAGGCGAACGTGGTCGTCTTCGTTCAATATCCGAAACCCGTCGTGTGCATCGATCGTGAACATTTCTGCTTCCAGTGCGGAGGGGTATGGGGAAGGACGCCGAACAGTCAGGTTTCCCTCGTGGACCATTGATTTGCCTATGTTGACGCGGGTCAAATCCACAGTAATAATGATTTCGTCATCGGTTAATAATTCGTCCACATGGCTGACAGAAAGTCGAATCCATGAATAGAGTGGTTCTATGCCGGTCTCGACCTCATGAGCGCCCAATATATAGGCAAATATCTCCTTGCGGACGAGCAGTCCGGCCCTGCTCAATCCCATGGTATTCATTTCATACAATGACCATTCACTCCATAATACGGGTGTAGGTCGGTCTACCCAGCCTTGTCGCCCCAACCCTCTGTCCGAAAGGCCACTTAACTGATATGGTGGTTTTGGACGGTGTACATTATTTTTGTCAGAGGAGAGATAAAAGGTCAGTTGCAAGTCCTCTCCTTTCCATGGGAGGGTTACTTCTCTGGGCTCATATGGATATGGTTGAGCAACAACCGTACCGTTATAAATGACATTGAAGCGGAAGAGGTGATTGGGCCAGCCGATGGGTGTCCAGACATTTCTCTGCGGCGGCCACCAAGTATCGGCCAACGCAGCGTTCGGCTCGGGCCCCGCCTCGGCCAACGCAAGGCTGGACAGTCCATCGGCAATGACACATGCCTCAGAATCTGGTTTGGCCATCGCCTTCGAGGCCAATGTCGATTTTGTTGACTTACCCAAAGATAGAGTTGAACCAAGCCCCACACACCCCGCGGCGGTGCGCTTCAGAAAAGTCCTGCGGCGCATTGCCGACTCAAGGATACCTTTTATGCTCATGTTATTACCCTTTTCATAGATTCATTGTGCTTGAGAAATATGCCTTCATGGACATGTCGATTTGCGCGAGTCTTCTAGGAAGCCGCTTTAACAGTCCGAGTTCGCTAAATCGTTCATCATCACCGATGCGAAAACCCTGAGCCAGGAACTCCTGTTAACGATTCTTGATGTCAAGCATCTGCGATTACCAACGAGACCTGGCGTAGGCGCATGACTTTGTCGACGGTCTTGGTCATCTTTTTTCCAGGGGATGCTTGTCTAATAATCGCGGTACGCGGACAAATTCGCATGGGTCCCACGTTCTTACGCCGTGTAATCAGTTCATATTCCAGCATCCCGTTCAGACTTGTCATCGGATGTGCCTAGTTCTTCGCGCTTTCCTACGTGAATGGTCTTATACGCAACCGCAGGCCGCCCAAAAACATCCGCTGTTGCGGCACGAATGGTATAGGACCCTTCTAATGGCGCATCCCGTTCAGCTTGTTCGCACAAGTGCTCTGGGATGGGGTGCTGCATGGTATAGTCCACATATTCATCCACCTGGAGGGTCCGTTCGAATCCGTATTCCGGGAAAATGGACGGAGACACGCGGTTATCCGGGCCATAGACCTCCCAGGAAATGAGCGGCTCGGGATGTTCCGCTGCCCATTCGCCCGTGCCGATTTCGGGTATGGCGCGGAAGCGAATCTCGCCGGGTTTGCCGTCCTCGGATTCGATGACTTCCAAATTCAATTTGGGCTCCGGCCCCAGGTCCGGCCGGAAGAAAGGACGGGGTTCATCTCGCAGTTCCACCGTCTCCCCATTCCGTTCGATTCGTATCTTGCCATCTGCCTGCGCGTGAATAAGTTCGTCGTATCCGGTCTTGTGAAAGAGCGGATCATCCACCGCGATATCAAAGTCAATTCCCAGGCGCAAGAGACGTTCCACTTCCATCGCTGCATTACTCAGCACTTCGCGGTAGGTCACCCCGTATTGATTTTCTCGCTCCAGATGCAACCAGTCAATCCGGTGCATGTGGTAGGGGGAGAAGGTGTAGCCATAGGGTATTACCACGGCGACCTTGGCCGCTCGTAGCAAAGCATCCATATCTCGATTGGGATTGCGTTCGAATGCATTACGTACCAGCGAGGTGTAATACACCTGATAGGGATAGGGTAGACCGGAATTGTCCGTGATACCAATCCAGCCTGTCCAATACCAGAAACGTGAAGCCCCTTTCTCATATAACTGCCGAATGGAAGCGCTCTTGAGCTTGACTTCATTGGGATGATAAAAGGCTA
>PWMI01000008.1 GCA_003558235.1 Candidatus Iainarchaeum sp. | reverse complement strand
GCAGGCTACTACGAGTACCGCATCATCGCCCGTCACTACGACGGTGGCTTTTCACAAATGTCAGACATCATTTACATAACCATCAACTAAACCAAAATAACCATGCTTAGAAGATTATACCGACTTGCCATAATAGCCCTGGCGCTGATCCCGGCCCATGGCCTGTCACAAACAGCCTTCAACCAGCTCCCCGACGCCACCGGCTTCGCGGACAATATCCCACAGCAGACTCTGGACAGTCTGGAGTCCGCCTCTCAAAGCCTTAGGGAAGCCCTACCCTAAGTGTCAAGCCAAACATACTTTAGTCGGCCCAAGTCTTGATCTTACATCCTTTTTCTTCGTTGGAAAAGCCTCACGTAGCTATGGCTATGCTGCGTTTTTCCGCCTCGAAAAAGAAAGTAATTCCTGCGACTTAACCGACACAGTACGCTTGTCTTGACACTGGAGTTTCAAAGCGACTTCGGAGTTTACGACCTGGGCTTCTACTCTCACCACACCTCCATGGATGGTGGGATACCGGAGGTCATAACTGAAGCGATAGCGGATCGGATTTCTACTCCTTACTACCTTTTGTTTGGCAGGGAGATGGACGATGAAGGCAAACTGAAGAAAGTTTGGGTAGAATTAGAGTTGCCGGAGGGTGGATATATGGAATGCCTACTTGAATCTCATAGAGAACTGTTATATTTGCAGATCACACAGTTAATGAACGATTTTAACTACTTCAAAATGCAGGAGGCAATTAAGCTGGTTGAAAATAAAGTGATGCAACAAAGTACTTGTTGTTATCCTTCTGCCAGGTCTACCTGTGACCTTTGTCTGACGTCGCAGGAGGTTAAGATATTGTTTGAAGGCAGAAACAGTATTTCATCGCCAAGCTCGGTGGATATTGACCCTATTGCCCTGCAAAGTGGAACATCTCGCAGTGGTGTTTTAGTTGGGGAAGACTACTGGATAGTAAATATGGACGGCGAGGGAAGATTGATCTCAGATGTAGTTGCAGATATTGAGGATTTAATGACTGAAATTAATTTAAGCTTTCAGGCATTTATAACCTCTAACTCCACCACTTGTGACGAGCAAGCATTTCAAAGTATTGAGAATGATTATTATAATTCTAACGCTGACGTCCGGATGAGACTGCATATTGATGAAGAGGCGAGGATTTTATACGAAGTTCCTGATTTTTCAGCAATTTGGGATTATTATGGTGAGGAAATTATTGACTACTTTGATACTCAAGTTGATAGTCTGGTACCCAAGGCTAGTCCAAGGTCTGGTTTTGAACCTCTGGAATGTAAAAGAACCAATAGGTATAATTTTACAGCTGCCCAGGTCATGGAAAGTCATGAGGATGCGTATATTACCCCCACTGAAGGTGTAATTGCTCACAATATTATTCAATTCTATTACCGGACAATGAATTGGTTTAATGACATTCAATTGGAGTATAAAAGTCCGGAAGCCTCTTCAAAAAATCCCGGAATACAGCCTGGATATGCAGATATCGTTAATTTAACTACCGGAGAAATCTTTGAAATCAAAACCGTAAACTCGTGGAAAAAAGGAGAAGAAGAAGTAATACTCTACGTCGACAAAGCCAATGAGCATTGCCTAAATTCCTCATCATTGCCAATTAATTTTAGCAGAGGAAACAATTATCCACCAAGAAAAGAACTTGAATGGCCTACATCCAATAAAAGGTTTATTACTTATAGAGCAAAACAGGCAGCTCCTGAGAATGGAGTTATAACCTACGAGTTAGTACAAAACAACCAAGAGTGGAAGCCCAGTCCGGATCAGGTATTCATTCCACAGACTAAAATAGACAAGTTAAAGGATGTTTTAAAGGATATGGTTAATTCACCAACACCCAAGGATGTTGCTATAGATTTTTTTACTGAGAATCCCGAGATGATTGGGTATGTAGTAATAGCATCTGTAGGTACTATCGTTATAGTCAGTGCCGGGGCAATAAAAACTGCAGGCATATCCCTAATACCCTCCGGAAAATTGGCGGTAGTTTCAGGGATTTTACTGGCAGTTGCCTTAACAGTTGAAATTGAACCAGGTCCGCAAAGCCCTTAAAATATACACTATATGAAAACCAAACAGTTAAAGTGGCTAGAATTCTTAGGCGGAGAGTCCTCTGATTCGTGGTTCTCATTTCAGTTAATAAAAGAATTTGATAAACAGTTAAAACCTCAGTTTGAGAATTATTTTCAACGTCCTATGAAATGGGATAGATTGTGGTTTTTCGTAGAGCCATCCGATGAAAAATATTATTTAAGATATAAAGAAACAGAGGAGGGAATCAAAAAAACGTATTTAAAATCTCAAATTCGTTTTGCCCAAATGGGTATTGATTGTACAATATCCTGGAGGTCAAAGAAAATAAACCAGTTTATTCATCCTTCAACTAAGAATCTTCCGGATGATTTAGAGATTATTCTCGAGTGGATAGATGATAGCAAAAAGAAGGATAAGTTTCCAGGGCTGGAATTCAAGCCGGAGATGAATAAATGAGTCCACTCCGAAAACCCTTTTGTGCATGAAAATGAGCGAAAAATTCAAGATCGAGAAAGATGGGAAAATATTCCGCAGGCGTAGCCATAGCTACGTTGAGGAAAGACCCCCAAAGCTTTGGGGGCGAAGATATTGGATTTTGCAGCCATTTGTAATAAAAAGAGGTTTTCGGAGTGGACTCATAAATTAGATTTAGACACTTCATTTGATGTGTACGTGGAGGGGAAGAATCTTACCCATGAGGGATTTATGGAAGTCTACTTGTCAGACTCGTCTGATGAGAGCAGAGTAAGAGAAATCCTCTCGGAAAGTTTAGCCCAGTGGAATAATCATGAAATCAAAATAGATAAGGCCCCTGAAAATCGCGGATTTTTTCACCAACTGGCCTTTGAAGAAATGGAGGGTAAAATGATGAGGTACTACTTAGACTGCGGTTCCGCTGCTATTGGTCCGCACGAGTTTTTTATGGAAAACCTGAGCAAGCATTTTAAAGGAGTCGAAAAGGTTATTTTCAAACCAATTTGACCCTAATCATTCCACGCGCCCGTTTTCTCTCAAAATTTTGAGTACCTCCACTTCAGATATTTTGGCAGCTTTTGCCAATTGCGGAATTGCTATCCCATCATCGTAAAGAGCGAGAATCATCTGAACTTGATTCTCCTTTCTACCCTTCTCGATTAAACTTTCATAAGCAGTCATAACACTTTTCTTTATGGTTTGAGGCATATCTTTAATGGCTTCTTCAATGTTTTTCTCTGAAAGGTTGGTCGTTTCAATGGTGTAAACGACAAGGCCTTCTAAAAAGTTCTTGTCTGTTGGCCCTAAAGGAAACAGTCGCAATATCCGTATAAAATCCTCTACCAGGGTCTTGGGATTAAAAGGCAGTTTTTGAGCACCCATAGCTGCGGCTAAAAGACTATTTCGCAAGGCAGCTATTTGTTGATCGGATATTTCGTTCAGTGAGATAAACAGGTGCTGCAGCCGGGGAACAAACTTCAGAAGTTCTTCCGGGTAGTCTTCAAACAACTTTACAAGACCGGGCACTTCCCACTTCTTTTTGCCCTGGTAGTATATAAGGGGTATGATCAACTTAAGGTTTTTCTTCTGACGCACCAATTTAAGCCAATGGGCAAAAATATAGAACCCGACCTGAATAAGTACATGCTTATCCGGAGACGACTTGTGCTCAAAAAGCAATGCTACATCAACTTTCTCTCCTTTGGCTTCCTTTAAATTGATCTGGAGAACCAAATCGGAGAAATACTCCACGAGGGCATTGTCCATATAAGACTCTTTCAACACCTTCACAGAAGGCATATCCAGGTGCTTCAGGAGAGCAGGAGGCAAAAACTCCTCCAAAAATGCCCTTGCTCTTTCCGGATCGGAAAAAGTCTCTCGGACAAATTTGTCATGCGGATTGTTGACCGATTTACTCATGAGGGTAAAGATATAAAAAGGTTGTTTTTTCTCAAATGAATCGGACCCCAGCGAGGCCGTCAAAATCAAAAAACCCGATATAGTGGCCCCTGCACAACCGGTAATCCAGCAATTGAAGCCGGGGCAGGGAAGTATAAACGTGATCTATACCGACTATACCGAAAGTGCTTCTCTGGACGTAGCTGAGCACCGCCTCCAAAGACTGAAGGTGGGTGAATACTCCTGGAACAATTTGTCCGATTTTGACCAAAACGGCGGTCAGAGAGACTCCGTG
>PWMI01000029.1 GCA_003558235.1 Candidatus Iainarchaeum sp. | reverse complement strand
GGAATCTGGTGACACAAAGCGCAAACATTATCTTAATGTTGAAAACACGCCTCAATCATGGCTGCTGACGCTGGATCATAAGCGGATAGGTATACTGTACCTGGTAACGATCCTGTTGTTTTTCTTTCTTGGCGGAGTAGCAGCCGTGTTGTTCCGCCTAGAACTACTGACGCCCGACGCGCATCTTGTGGAGCATGAGACTTATAACAGGCTGTTCACGATGCATGGTGTCACCATGATATTCTTCTTCCTGATACCGTCGATTCCGGCTGTGCTCGGCAATTTCCTGCTGCCCATTATGATCGGGGCACGAGACATGGCGTTTCCACGTATCAACCTCGCAAGCTGGTATGTCTTTACCGCAGGAGGGCTGTTCGGTCTGGCTGCAATAGTGTTCGGAGGAGTTGATACAGGGTGGACATTCTATACGCCCTACAGCAGCACCTACGCCAATTCCAATGTAATACTCGCGGCGCTGGGGATATTCATCGCCGGGTTCGCTTCCATAATGACGGGGCTCAATTTCATAGTCACCATCCACAAGATGCGTGCTCCGGGGCTTACATGGTTCCGGCTCCCCTTGTTCATATGGGGGCAATATGCGACTGCTATCATCATGATCCTGGGCACGCCGGTTATCGCGATAACCGTGCTGCTTGTGGGGATTGAGCGCCTGTTCGGCGTAGGTATATTCGATCCCGCTATCGGCGGCGACCCCTTGCTGTTTCAGCATCTTTTCTGGTTCTACTCGCATCCCGCGGTTTACATAATGATACTGCCTGGAATGGGCGTGATAAGTGAAGTGATAGCATGCTTTTCACGAAAACGAATATTCGGCTATCACGTGGTTGCTTTTTCCAGCCTGGCAATTGCCATACTCGGCTTTTTCGTGTGGGGCCATCATATGTTTGTGAGCAGTCAGTCGATGTACGCCGGGATGATATTCTCTATCCTGTCGTTTCTGGTGGCCATTCCTTCGGCCATAAAGGTTTTTAACTGGACGGCCACGCTGTACAAGGGCTCTATCTCGCTGGATACACCCATGCTTTACGCTCTTGGCTTCATAGGGCTGTTTACCATCGGAGGGCTGACGGGCCTTTTTCTTGCCACAATGGCGATCAATATTCATGTTCACGACACCTATTTCGTGGTAGCTCACTTCCATTATGTCATGGTAGGCGGAATGTTGATGGCATTTCTGGGCGGCATCCATTTCTGGTGGCCCAAGATGTTCGGTAGAATGTATCCGGAGGCCTGGGGCCGCTTTGCCGCAATTGTCATATTCGTCGGGTTCAATCTCACGTTCTTCCCGCAATTCATACTGGGGTATCTGGGGATGCCCAGGCGGTATCATGTGTATCCTGAGGAGTTTCAGGTGTTGAATGTCATGTCCACGGCAGGAGCGTCAATTCTGGGTGCGGGATATCTCATGGTGTTTGTCTATCTTGTATGGTCTTTGTTCAAGGGACGCCGATCCGTGTCAAATCCATGGTGTGCTGCGGGACTGGAATGGCGGGTTTCATCGCCTCCTCCACAGCATAATTTCAAGAAAGCGCCGGTGGTTGACCGCGATGCATATGATTATACCGACGAAGATGTGTATAAATCAGATTATGATTCGGGGGGGACAAGCGATGGCTGAAACCGAAACTTCACACCCTGATCATCTGGCTCATCATTTTGACTCGGTCGAACAGCAGCGGGAATCCGCGTCGTTTGGCATGTGGCTTTTCATAGCTCAGGAAATCATGTTTTTCGGCGGTTTGTTTCTGGGTTACATCGTCTACAGGATCAAGTATCCAATGGCTTTTGCTACAGGCAGCAATCTGCTCAGTATCGAGTGGGGCGCATTCAACACCGCGGTTCTCATAGGAAGCAGTCTTACGATGGCGCTGGCCGTGCGGGCCGCTCAAACCGGCAACAATCGGTTGATAATACGTTGGATACTGGCCACCATGCTGCTCGGTTCTGTCTTTCTAGGCGTCAAGGTTGTCGAATACAAGGACAAGTACGACCATCAGCTGGTAGCAGGTCCCATGTTTGAATTCGACGCCGATTATGTTCTGGAACGTGAAGCGGTTCCGGCCGTGTATGCAGACGATATAGATGTTCACGATCCGCAATTCGGGAGCAATGTGCATCTGTTTTATTCCTTCTATTTTGTTATGACCGGAATGCATGCACTGCACATGATCATCGGCATAGGCGTGATGATATGGCTGCTTGTCAAGGCATATAGAAAAAGGTTTGGCCCTGATTACTATTCCCCGGTCGAAATGACAGGGTTGTACTGGCACTTCGTGGATATTGTCTGGATATTTCTGTTTCCAATGCTGTATTTGATGGGGAGACACTGATGACTGAACACAGCGGAAATCATCATATCATGCCGTTAAAAATCTATCTGGGTGTGTTCCTTGCCCTGATGGTTCTGACTATTCTTACGGTATGGGTGGCCTTTTATGATCTGGGATTTCTGAATGTTTTTGTTGCAGTTACAATTGCATGTGTTAAGGCGTATATAGTTCTGCTGTATTTCATGCACCTGAGGTACAATGCGCGTATCCTGTGGCTGACTGCCGCGGCGGGATTCATATGGTTTGTTCTTTTGACGGCTTTTACTGTGAGCGATGTCTTGACACGCGGGTGGCTGCCCCCGCCCGAGGCTTGGTGAAGGCAGAGGTATCCGGCATGATTACCGCTTACATGGACCATGTTCTACCGGGGGCGCGTATAACGCGGGTGGTTGTTTATGACTTCTTTTGCTGACGATAGAACAAGACGTTCCAGGGCGCACTCATGGGTGCACTGGCTTGCATTTATTGTGGCTGCATTCACGCTTGTCTTGTTGTCGGTGGGCGGGCATGTCACAACAGTGGACGCCGGTGATACTGAGCCGGCATGGTCTCTTCGCTTCTGGGATTGGTTTGTGCCGTGGACTCAGCTTGAGGGCGGCCACTTCTATGAGATGTTTCACCGGCAACTCGGGACAATAGTCGGGTTTCTGGCGATAGCCATGGCCGCAATACTGTGGAAGTTCGAGAAGAGGAAATGGTTGCGGTATACAGGCTATATTGCGCTGGTGCTTATCATACTGCAGGGCCTTCTGGGAGGATTGAGGGTCCTGGTCGTTTCTGATGTCGATGTCCAGCAGGCCGTTATGCGGATTACGGGCGTAGATGAGGCGATTGTCCTGCGCGTTGTTTCCGGGATGGTGCATGGATCATTGGGCGTCATTCTGTTTGCCATGATGGCTGTAATAGCAACAGCAAGCTCAAAACGGTGGGACGTTCCGCCAGTCTCAGCGCGGTCCGCGTTGACGGGAACGCTTCGAAGACTGGGAGTACTGACCACATTGGTGGTGTTTCTTCAGGTGGTTCTGGGCGCTTATTTGCGGCATTCCGGCTGGCATACAGGCGTGATCATACTGCATGCGGCTGTGGCCCTCCTGGTGGGCTTTTATGCCGTCATTATCCTGTACCGGTCGGGTGACCTCGGGCCGGAAGTCCGAAACATCCGTGTCCCCGCATTTGCTCTGGCCATGGTGCTGCAGGTACAGATATTTCTGGGTATACACTCATTCATGGTCCCGTCAGTCACTGCAGTGCGTACCCTACATCAGATCGTTGGGGCGATTCTATTTGCTTTATGTGTGATACTTACCGTGAGGGCATATCATGTCCTGGAACCGCATGAACCCAGGGAAATAGCTCCGGAAGGATTATCATGACAAGCGGGTGTGCCGGCGATTGGGCATAGCATGGTGCGGCCATTTCATGAATTACAGTGATGGATCTCCTGATCCGGGCCTGAAACCAGTTTAACGAAACCATGAAGACGACTTTAAGAGATAGATTGCTTGCTTATCTTGAACTTTCCAAGCCTCGCATTGTCAGCATGGTGCTGGTTACAACCAGTATTGGTTATTCATAACAATTCATTATTGTTTTCAAGCCACATTTTTGACTTTAAAAGATAAGGCAATGTTATTCCACCCCCAGTACCAGAATATCACGTTCCCGGACTATTTCCTACTCCTTTGCTTGCACACCCTACCAATGCGATGAGCCATCAGGTATAATGAGAAAGGGGCTGATTAGCAGTGAATGTTCTATTGCTTTACTTTTCCGGTACAGGCATCACCCGTTATTACTCCTCGCTAATCGAGGAAGAGTTCAAAAAACGCGGGCATAATTGCCAAACACTTGATATCGAAGAACTTACCGATCTGCCCTTGCTCTGGCAGAGACGCCCGGTTGCCCTCAGTTACACGATCAGGGCCGAGAGCAGGCGTCCCTTAAGCAAGTTCCCCTGGCCCTATTATGATCTGCCCATGGCTTTGAAATACGCCCGAGAAATACCGGAGTTTAACATATTGAAGAGCGACTGGAGCCGTTATGACTTAATCGGTTTCGGTTCCCCTGTCTAT
>PWMI01000020.1 GCA_003558235.1 Candidatus Iainarchaeum sp. | reverse complement strand
TGACGGCTTTCTTCTGCTTTTTGGCGGAAGGGACTTATTACCCCAACATGGTCTTCGGCCCCGTGAAGCAACTGGCCCCCGGAGTTACCTGGCAAACCGCTGTGCATACGGATCCGACATGGAGCATTCAGATTCTAGAAATCGACATGGGGAACCGGAATGTCGAATTGATACCTGTTTTCAAAGCCGCGGGTAATGTTTCCGGAAGCGCCAATGAAAGGACCAGTGTGTTGGCGGAGCGGGTGGATGCGGTGGCTGCGGTCAACGCCGGTTATTTCACCACCGACGGTACCCGTTTGACCACCAGTTACACTTTGATCGACGGGCATTTCATCGGAGGCGCGGGCGCCGCTATGGCTCCCGAGCACAACCGTTCGGTCCTGGGATTTTCAGGCAACCACCAAGCCATTCCCAAACGGACAAAGCTTTCCAACTCCTTTATTCCCGCCCATTCGGCTGACTGGGACAAAATCGTCAATGCTATCGGAGGGCGGGGGCATTTTGTCACCAACAACGGGGTCTTGGTTACCCAGGATAATGAAGGCACCACAACAAGCCATTACGGTTCTCGCCAGCCCCGCACCGCCATCGGTTTTTCCACCACCCCTTACCGGGCATGGCTGGTAACAGTTGACGGAAGACAAAGCGGCTTTAGCGACGGCATGACCTACACGGAATTGGGCCGCTTGATGGCGGATCTTGATATTGAGGAATCCATTAGCCTCGACGGCGGTGGATCAACCACCGCTTGGGTGAGAGGGAAGGGCGTGGTCAACTCCCCTTCAGGGGAGAGTGAAAGGATGGTGGTCAGTGCTTGGGCTGTGGTCCCTTCCCAGACGATGGACAACACCAGTGACACGGTGACCACCTCTGGTGTATGGACCCTGGAAGAGGGAGCTACGGACACCTATCACACTGATCACCTGCTCAACACCGAGCCCGCCACTCCGTCCTCTGTCACATGGACGCCGGATCTGGCCCGCGATGGGCTCTATAAGGTTTATGCATGGTGGTCCGCCTCGCCCGACCGCGCGTCTTCGACAACCTACCGCATCGAGTATGCTTTTGGAACGGTGAACGCTACCGTCAATCAGCGGAACAATGGAGGGCGGTGGAACCTTCTAGCTACACTTCCTTTCCGCGCGGGGGCGGATGGAAAGGTGGTTTTGTCCAATGATTCCGAAATTACCGGCACCCTCTCGGCCGACGCGGTGCGATTTGTTCACGTTTGTAGTGAGGCTGATATATTCTGGGAGCCAACCGAATGGATGGTTATGGTCCGTGACGGCTTCTCCGATCACGGTGGGATTGACTTCGACCCGCTGGTGCGTCGTCCGCCAGACGGAACTGTTGGCAACAGTCTTTGGCAACGGAATTTCAACTATACCAATCTGTCCCAACCCGTTTTACCAACCGCTCCGGACGGAAACGGCCGGGCTTTGCGTGCTTCCGTAAACAACCTGGCTCCGGCGGCTAATCAAATCGTTTACCAAACCTTCGATTCGGCCGGCTCGGTAGATCAGGCCGCCGAGGCCATGGTTCTGGGATACCTGGCCGATAACAACACCGACGGATACACCACTCGGGGAGGAATTGGAGTCCGCATGAGTGACGATTTTCAACACGGCTACTTTGTGCAACACCGGGTGGATGACTCCCCAACGTTTGGCAATTATGTGGATTTTTACCGCCTTCGGCATGGGGTAACCACGTTGCTCGGCAGGTATTACTACCGCATTGGCGCCAGCGGAGTCCAACAAGGAGTACTGGCCAACTCTCGGGCCATTCGGTCTCCCCAGGAGGCCGCCACCAATCAGTGGGTTCCTTTGAGGTTGGAGGCCGTGGGCAGCAACGTGGCGTTCTTTATCCAAGACCTAAATACGCCGGTGGCCGTTTTTGACGATCCCGATCCAATTCCTTCGGGCATGGCCGCCTTGTTCCATGAAGACCCCTTTGGCGCTTCCCAGACTTCACCCGCCCATTCCAGCGGTACGTTCTTCGACTATTTCCAAGTGGATCTTCCAACGGCGGTTCCGATTCGCCCTGGAAACGCACCAAAGGAACGGCGCTAGCAATGGATATTACCACAGGAAAACCGCTGGCGGAATACGCAAACCGACGAGCAGGCACGGTAGCATATGGACGAGCCCATTCCGGGAAATTCTACAGGCGGGCAATTACAGAGCCAAATTCGCACGCAAGCAACCGGTCACACATTTTGATATTCCTGTAACTGTCCGGCGTAGGCCGTGTGGTTTACGAGTCACGTTCAGGCTGTGAAATATGGTGTTTTTTTGGGTGAACTGTAGCTTGCTGGGTGTAGCCGTTGACAAACTCGAGGATAACAACATCCCTGTTGTCGAGGGAAAGTCCGTAGATGCAGATGATGGTTGCAGACCTGTTAGGGTTAATGCATGGACCGTTATAGACAGACGCAACATACCCGAAACAAGGGCTCCAGAGACCATGGATCGAGCCATGCCGCTGCAAAAGGTTGTTGAACTGGTATGGTAATCTGGGAGAGTCCGTCGGCTCTTACCTGTGCTACGATGCATGCAGTATGTTCGGACCTACCTTCTAAAATCCGTTTTCCATAAAAATTACCAACCCAATCCAAGCACATTGAGATATGCCTCCTGGAAATCCGGTTGTGCTTCGAAAACCATCTTTCGCAGGCTCCGCAGATATTATGGCGGTAGCGAATTGGTTTATACGTAAAACCATTTTCCGGAAGGGGCAGGTTCATTGCCTAAGCCCTGTAATAATATATGGGTAACTCCTGATTTGTATTGTGTACATTGAATTCGAGTTCCCTGATGGGGATAATTCGGATCGTTCGAGTATTGCGTCTTATATATCATCATGCGATTGCACCGGCTTGGTCGAAACGAAATGTATTTTCAATATGGAGAGGTAAGCCCAATGCGTAGACAGAGATGTCAAGCCTTTATGTCCGGTAGTTTCATGAACATCGGCCTCGTTGTTCTTATGCTGACTATGGGGTTTACTCCTTCAGGCTTTGGTCATGCACAGGATGGGGCCGAGCATGACTGGCCGACATATCGTTATAACATTGGCCGCACAGCATGGAGTCCCCATGAAGTGGAGCAAGAGCTGCATCTACATTGGGTGCGCGAGCTGGAGGAACCCCGTCGAGCGTGGCCCCAACAAATGGATGATTTTGAAAAACTTGCTTTCGATCTTTCCTATGAACCCGTAGCTGCAGGCGGGATGCTATTCGTACCGTCCATGGTTACCGACAGCGTGACGGCATATTGCACGGATTCCGGGGAAAAACGGTGGCGCTATCATACGGATGGTCCAGTACGTCTAGCCCCCACCGTCTCCGCGGGGCGGGTATATGCGGTATCGGACGATGGCTATCTACATTGTATCGATGGGCGAACAGGGGAGCGGATATGGCGGTTTCAAGCCGGCCCAAGCAATCGGATGGTTCTTGGCAACGAACGTCTCATCAGCATATGGGCCGCCCGGGGTGGGCCGGTAGTGAAGGATGGGACGGTTTACTTCGCTGCGGGGCTTTGGCCCCATGAGGGCGTCTTCATTTATGCGCTGCACGCCGATACCGGGGACATTAAATGGGTAAACTCCGGCGATACCTTCGACTTGATGATTGATGCAAAGCGCTATCACTCGTTTGGTGGCGTAGCGCCGCAAGGGCAGCTTGCAATCCAGGGTGATCGGCTGTTCGTTGCCGGCGGACGCACCGCGCCCGCTGTCTTCGATCGGAGAAGCGGGGAGCTTCTGTACTTTAACATGGCATCGGATTCCACCGGTAAAAGCTCCGGTGGTCATAGGGTCTTTGTTGAGGGAGACTGGTTTTTCAATGTTCGGGACAATACAGTCACCCACATGTATATCGTCGAGGACGGGGCGCAATACGGTCCGATGAACATCGATCTCACAACCCCGGAAGCGTTTATCGGTGTTGACCCGAAAGAAGGACGGATTACGGCATTCGACTCGAAACTCGAACCCACGGAGGATCTGCCCCCGGAACCGTATTATGATCGGCGCGGACGGCTTATTGAACCCCGTAAGGACGGTTCTATTCGTCCTGACTCCGTCGAGGCTCGCCTTAGTAGTCAGATCTTACGGTCGTATTATGAGCTCAAGGAGTGCTGGTCTGCTCAAATTGAGGGGCTGCGCCGATTGCATCTCATGGCAGGAAGTGTCATGTATGGAAGTGGTGATGATGGAAGTGTTTTTGCCATCGAGATTTCCGGGAATGAGGGTACACTTAAACTTAACTGGTCAGATACGGTTGATGGCGAGGTATTCACCATGCTCGTCGCCCGCAACCGTTTATTTGTTGTGACGGTTGAGGGAAGGATCTACTGCTTCGGTCCCGGTGAACGAAAACCCATAGTGTATGCCCATAAACCAAAGCCGTTGAAGAGCGAAGATGACGAATGGACCGAGCGGGCCCAAGCGATTCTGGAGAAAGCGGATCTTCGGGGCGGCTATGGCCTATTGTTCGGTATTGGGACTGGTCGATTG
>PWMI01000061.1 GCA_003558235.1 Candidatus Iainarchaeum sp. | reverse complement strand
AGCAGAAAAACACCACGAAGAAAGGTACAAAGAACTACTAGCACTAGTAAAAGGCGGAAAGATCTTCAAAAAAGACCAAGAAGTACAATGGACATGCAGAAAGTGTGGATACGTCCACAGCGGAAAAGAACCACCAGCAAAGTGTCCATCATGCGACCACCCACCAGAGTACTTCCAAGTAAAATCAGAAACATACTAGAAAAAGAAAACCCAAACCACTTCAAAGAAACCCAGGGGGTCACAACCCCCACCAAATTACTTATATACCAACGCCTTCTGCTAAACAAGCAAAAGTAACAAAAAAAAAAGACGGTGCCGCGAATGATGAACGGAATCTCACTAATAGCCTTCGACTTCATAATCCTCATAGTAACCGCAACAATCCTAGCAATAATAGCGAAAAAAACAAAACAACCCCCACTAATAGCATACATCCTAACAGGATTAATACTGGGACCTGTACTCCTAAACATAGTATCCGAAACAGAAGTAATCAAACTATTCTCAAAACTAGGCATAGGATTCCTACTATTCCTACTTGGAATAGAGATGAACATAAAAGAAATAAAAGGGCTCCTAAAACCAATAGCAAGCATAGCACTCTGGCAAACAGTCCTACAAACCTCACTAGCATTCATAATACCCCTAGCACTAGGCTTCACACTAGTAGAAACAATAGTAATCGCACTATGCACCGTCTTCGGAGCAACACCAGTAGTAGTAAAACTACTAGCCGACAAAGACGAAATAAACTCCCTACCAGGCAAAATAGACGTAGGGGTACTGATACTACAAGACATATACCTAGTCATGATCCTCGCCCTATTCAGCGCAGAATCCCTAACAAACATCTCAGCCATAGGAGCAGCCATGGGAAAGTTCCTAGTACTAGTAGCGGTGATAGGAGCCATATCATACCTCTCAACACAGTACTTCCTACCCAAAGTATTCAAAAAAATAGCTGAAAACAAACACACATTCTTCGTTTACGGAGTAGCATGGGCATTCCTATTCATCGGAATGAGCACCTACCTAGGACTCTCAATAGAAATAGGAGCATTCCTAGCAGGACTGGGACTAGGACAAATGCCATACAGAAACGAACTAAAAGACAGAGTAAGGCCACTCACGAACTTCTTCATAGTAATCTTCTTCTCAAGCATAGGCCTAACACTAGGAATATCCAACATAACAGCATACTGGCTCGAAGCAGTAATAGCATCAATCATACTCGTAATCGGAAACTTCTGGATAATGTTCTTCCTCATAAAAAGACAAGGATTCGACAAAGAAACAACGTTCCTAGGATCAATAAACATGACGCAGGTATCAGAGTTCTCACTAATCGTTGCAACCATGGCGGTGGGGGTACAAACAGGGGTCCTCGGCCAAATTGGCCACGACATACTCGGGTACGTCTCAGTGATGGCCATAATAACGATACCGGTATCGGCCTACCTCATCAACTACAACCACCAGATATACGAGAAAGTAGAACACCTATTCAAACCATTCAAAAACGTGAAAAGACACGGAGAAAGCCTCAAAAGACTGGAAAACCACGCGATAATAGTAGGATACAACGACACAGCACAAAGAATACTACCAGCAATAAACTACTACTTCAAACAAGTCGCAATAGTCGACAGAAACACCAAAAACGTTGATTTACTTGAAAAAGAACCGGTAGAATACATCTTCGGAGACTTCAAACACGTGGAGATGCGTAACGCTGCAGCACTAACACAAGCAGACCTAATAATAAGCTTCGCAGACGAAAAGATAGTCGACGAAAAGATACTTGAACACTGCAAAGAAGAAGCAATAGTGTTCCAGGTTGCAAGAGACCCAACAACAGCCGCAGAACTCTATGGCCTAGGAGCAGACTACGTGATACAAGAGGACGCCCTCGCAAACGAGAAAATGAAAGAGTACCTAAAAACGTACCTAGAAAACAAAGAACAGTTCAAAAAAGAGATAAAAACAGACGAAGAATCAATCATGTGGGGTGGAAGATGTGATTGAACTAATAACCTCCCTCACCGCGATATTCCTAGCAGCAGCAGCAGTACTATTCATATTCAACAAACTAAACCACCCAACGATACCAGCCTACCTCGTAGCAGGAATATTGATATCATCAATAGTAGACAAAGCAACAGTAATGTCTCTCGCTGAAGTAGGAGTAGCATTCCTAGTCTTCATATTCGGAGTCAGCCTCAAACTCAAGAAAACAGAAAAAGTAATCGAAAGCACATTAATCATAACACTAGGACAAATAGCAGCCGTATCAATCATAGTATACTCCATGGCCTTCGCAATAGGCTTCACCATCACAGAAGCAGTCTACCTAGCAATAGTGTCATCAATAAGCTCATCACTCATCGGATTAGAGATAATGGAAGGAGGAAAAGTAAAACAAGCATACAAAAGAATATGCATATCAATAAACCTTATACAGGACCTAGTAGTAATCCTACTTTTCCTAATACTAGCATCAATCCCCCTCGCAATAAGAACAACAATACCAAACCTATTCGTGGGAGTAATACTCCTCTCAATAGGCATAGTAATGAGACCACTGCTATCCAACCTAATCGAAAACCTAAAAAGATCCGGAGAGATAGCGATGCTCATCGCCGTAAGCACACTACTAATATTCACGGGAATAGCAGGATACGCAGGAATATCAATAGTAGTAGGAGCATTCGCAGCAGGACTAGCCCTCTCAAAACCACCATACGATGAAGAAGTAATCAACACAGTAGAACCACTCAAATACTTCTTCTCAGCAATATTCTTCGTTTCACTCGGAGCATTAATAGTCATCCCAACCATAAGCACGCTCCTAATAGCACTAGGACTCATATTCACCATCACAATACTCAGACCATTCATAACACTACTACTAATACAGATAAAAGGATACAGCAAAGGAACCTCATACATGGCAGCATTCAACATGGATCAAATGAGTGAATTCGCATTAATCCTAGCCATAGCAGGATTCACAGCACTACACATAAGGGAAACCGTGTTCCAAGCAATAATACTAGCAGCAATAATCACAATGATCACCAGCGCATACACCAGCAGGTACCTATGGGAGATATACGACAAACTAGAGAAATACTGGTTCATAGGACTAACCGACAAAAAATACGTCGACGCAAAAGTCCCCGAAGACATAGAAAAACACTTCATAATAGGAGGATACAACGAACAAGGAAAAGAACTCGCACACTTTCTCATAGGAAACGACCAAAAAGTAGTCATCATAGATAACGACCCGGAAAGAATACTAGAAGCAAAACAAAACAGAGTAAACTATATCTACGGAGACATGATGCTCCAAGGAACATGGGAAAAAGCAAAACACGAAAAAGCAAAGATGATAATACAAATCGCATCGGTTAAAAACCTCCTAAACAAAACACTGGAACTAGAAACAAAAGCAGACAAAGTACTAAGAGTCAGAACCGTCAAAGAAGCAAAAGGATACCTAAAAAAATGCACATACGTCATGATACCACACTACCTAGCAGTAGAAAGACTAATAGAACACATAGCAGGATGCATAGAAAGCGAAAGCTACAGAGTAAGACTAAGAGAAATAAACAAAAGAGAAATGAGTTGGCTAAAGTAAAAAACTAAATCTTAGCGGAAACAATGTTCCTACTCAAATCATTAATAACTCCCCTAGCAACATCCTTCTTCCTCTTCAACCCAGGCACAATCGAATTAGGGTAACTAAACACATTTACCTCAGAATAGATATCCTCCAAATCCCTCAAAATAACCTCAGCAGTCTCCAAATCCCCATCACCCAACTTAAGCATAGCATACCTCTTTATCTCACCAACAGCATCAAGCAAACCCAACAAATAATACACTCCAGGAACATCGACATCAGGAACCTCGCCATTCTCTATGTAGCCCTGTAAAATAACGAGTTCCGCGTACTCCTGGTAACCCGAACCAAGCAACTTACTCTTCAAAGCAGGAAAACCCTCCAAGACCCTTTCACAATCCCTTATCAACTTAATAGCTTCCCTCCTCTTCTCCTCAGCACCCTCAACATCTCCACGAAGAGAATAAATAACTCCCTCCTGACAAGCAGGCACGATCCCTCTGCGCCTCCTCAAAACCTCCTCCCTCTTACCATAAACCTCTTCCAATTCTTCCCTAACATCACTCAACATACATAGTTCAAGTGACCCGAAGAATAAAACCATTAACCACCCACCCAAACATCAGAATTATATACATGGACCATGTTCAATACACAGAAAAACACCACTTTATCCAACAGGAGGCAAAAAATGAACAATATAGCCAAATATCTCGCAGTTTTATCAATAGTGCTACTCGCACTACCAATAGCAGCAACCGCTGAAGAAACAATCTACTCAATCGAAATAAATTCAACAGATGGAGGTAGAGTGGTAAACCCAGGAGAAGGAACATTCAATTATTCAGATGGTACAGAGATAGGTATAGAAGCAGCACCTGAAAAGGATT
>PWMI01000059.1 GCA_003558235.1 Candidatus Iainarchaeum sp. | reverse complement strand
TTTTTTCCTATTTCTTCTCGCCATGTTTTTCACGTTTTTTATACTCTTTTTTCATTTATTAATCTTCTCTCGGTAGGCAGGTTTCTTCCATGCAGGTTAGTCCAACGAAGCATCCTCTGTTTTCGCAGCATTCTCCGTATCTGTATCCGCAGTTTGCTCTGTTTATGAATACTTGTGTTAGTATGTAATTTGTTCCCGTTGGGTCCGTGGCTATTCCTATTCCGGTTTCTTCGAATGTTTCTGTTAGTATGTTTTTTCTGTGGCCGGGGCTGTTCATCCATCCTGTTACTGCTCTTTGAGCTATCTGTGTTTTGTTTATGTATGCTGATGGTGTGTTGTTGTTTGGGTAGTATTTTTCGACTGCGCTTATTCCTGCTACGTTTTCTCCTGATCCGTTTATGTAGTATACTTCGTTTTTCTCTATTCTATGATCGTGTTGTTTTCCGTCTTTCCCCGTGTGGCTTATGTATATTTCTTGTGTGAATCCGTGGTTTTGCTCGATGTTGGCGAGGTACTCGCTGTGTTCTCTTGCTACAGCTGCTATTTCCTGGTTCCATTGTAGCCTTTCGAGTCCTTCTTTGGTCCTTTCTTCGTTTATCAGGTTGTGTACGAGCATCTCCATCTTCGTGGCGTTCACTGATGGTGGCTGTGGCTTTTCCCATTCTATGGCTTCTGTTAGTTGATCGTTTATAGGTGTTTCTTGAATGCAGCCGGTTGAGATGACTACGGTGATTAGTAGGAGGGTTGTTAGGGTTAGTTGTTTTGATCTTTGATTCATATTGGTCACTAAATGTCTTGATCTGATTGTTTTCTTACAGTTTTGGGAATTATATATCTAACTGCATGTGTGTTTCTGTGTGTTTTAAAAAAAAGTGTTAATGGGAGATTTGCTCCCTTGGTTTCTATTCTAGGAATTCTCTTGCTGCTTCTTCGTCTGATTTAGAGGTATCTAAGAAGCTTTTTTCTCTGTCATTCATTTTCTGATCACCTTTTTGCTGTGTTTGTCTTTTAGTTGTTGTTTGTTGTTTGTTTCCCAGTGTGGGCTTATCCTTTATGCTTTCTGAATATATAAATGTTTTGTTTTGTGGATTGATTTGTTTTTCTACCTTTTATGTTTGAATAAAGAGTTTTGGGGGTTTTTTCTATTATTTTGTGTAGTCTGAGTGGGTTTTTTTGTGGTGTTTGTGGTGGATTTTTAGGTTTTTTTGTGGAGTTTTCCGTCCTTCATTTCTATTAGGCGATCTCCTTCTTCGATGTACTCTGTGTCGTGAGTTACTATTAGGAAGGATAGTCCTTTTTTTTCGTTGAGTTTTCTCATGTACTTCATTAGGTTTTCTCCTGTTTTTGTGTCTAGTTCTCCCGTTGGTTCGTCTGCTAGCACTATATCCGGTTGATTTACTATCGCTCTTGCTACTGTTACTCTCTGTATTTCTCCTCCTGATAGTTGTGTTGGTTTGTGGTTTGTTCTTTTACCTAATCCTACTTCTTTGAGGAGTTTTTTTGCTCTTTTTACGTCTTTTTGTGTCACTCCTTGTGGTTGGATTGGTACTAGGACGTTTTCTAGGGCTGTTAGGGATCTGTTTAGGTTGTATGATTGAAATACGAATCCTACTTTTTTTCTTCTGAACATTGAGAGTTGGTAGTCGTTGAACTTGTTTAGTTCTTTTCCTTTGTAGAGGACTCTTCCTTTTGTTGGTCTTGATAGGGCTCCGAGTAGGTCGAGGAGGGTTGTTTTTCCGGATCCGCTTGGTCCTACTATGAAGGTGAAGTCACCTGATTCTAGGGTTATGTCTACTCCTCGCAGTGCTTTTACTGTTGTTGTGCCCATCTTGAAGTATTTGTGTAGGTCTTTTCCTTCTAGCATTTTTATCACTTGTTTACTCCATTCTTATGGCTTCCACGGGGTCCAGTTGCGCTGCTTTCCATGCTGGGTATGTTCCTCCGATTAGCCCTAGTATGACTGATAGGATAAATGCTGAGATCACTAGGAGTGGTGTGATTACTGGTTGGAAGGGCATGAACTGTTTGGCTACTTCGACTAGCCCTATTCCCAGTATTATTCCTACTATTCCTCCTATTATTCCCAGTATGAGTGATTCGAGTACTACTAGTTTGACTATGTTTTCTTTGGTCCATCCCATTGCTTTTAGGACTCCAAATTCCCTGGTTCTTTCCATGACGCTCATCAGCATGGTGTTTATTATTCCTATTGCTCCTACGAGTAGGGCTATGCTTGCTATCCCTAGGAAGAATAGGTTCATCTGGTCCATTATGGATCCTATTTCATCTGTCCATTGGCTTGCTGATTTTGCTTCAATTCCATCTACTCTGAACTCTATCATATTAGCTATTCTGTCTTCTTCATCTGGGTTGTTTACTCCTACGTGGAGGTAGGTTGATTCTCCTGGTGCCATGTTGCCCATGTCTCTTGCTTTGTCTATGGGTACTACGTAGGCCATGTCCATGAACTGTGTTCCTGTGCTGTATATGCCTATTACTCTGAATGTTTCTCCGTTCAGGGTTATGCTGCTTCCCACTGATTTTTCAAGGTCTTCAGCTGCGTCTCTGGAGATCAGTACTGATGATTCGTATGTGGTCCTTAGAAATGATCCTCTTATGAGGTTTTGGTTGTAAATCCCCCCGTTTGCACGTTCCATCTCTTTTTGGGGGTCTATCCCTAGGATAACTCCCGCCATGGGGCCTCTTACTTCAGGTACTTCTCCATCTATCGTGTTCACCATCACTTCTACTCCTGGTGAGACGACGCTTACCCCTGGGATTCTCTCTATCTCTGTTGCTATATCCTCTGTCAGTAGCGAATCTAGTCCTGTTGCTCCTTCTTCTAGGACCATTATGCCTCCCATTATGGTGAAGCTTTCTTCCACGCTATGCCTTATTCCTGAACTTAGTGATATTAGTGATATCAGGCCGACTATGGCTATGGATAGGCCTATCACTGCTAGTATTGTTCTTTTTTTGTTCTGAAAAAGGTTCTTCAATGATATTTTATACATCTATTTCACGGTACTGTTCCTTCCTTTTTTTGTAGTAGTGTAAGGAGTACCCGATTATCGCTACTACAGCTATGAGGGCTATCACTCCTGAGTAGTTTCTTTGTTCTTTTTCAACGTAGATGACTCCTTCCATCGTAACTGAGTTTTCTTTACCTTCTTCGTCTAGGTATGTTACTTCGAAGGTCATTGGGTGTTCTCCTGGGGACCGGAAGGATATGTCGAATATCGCTGTTCCCGTTCCATCTTCGTCTATTGTTCCTATCTGTGTTGTTCTGCTTCCTTCGAATTCTCCTTCTTCTAGTTCTACGGATACTGCTCTGGCGTCACCTTTTCCTATGTTCTCTATTTGGAGGGATACTGGAACCATTCTATTTGTTACTGCTTGTTCTCCTGTTCTTATTCCTGCTGATGTTAGTCTTGGTTCTCCTTGAACGGTTACCATGAATGTGTTGTTCACGATGTTTTCTCCATCGTTGAGGGTTAATGTGGCTGGGTATACTCCGTTCTCGATGGAGTTGCTGGCTTTGCCTTTGAACTCCACTTGGGTTTGTTGCCCAGATAGTAGGTAGTTTATTGTTTTTGTTGATCTTTCCCAGTATACTCCTGGTTGGTCTATCGTTAGTTTTAGGTTGAGTAGGTTGCTGGGGGAGTAACCTATGTTTTCGATGTTGACTTTGGTCGTGAATTCTTCTCCTGGCCTGACCGGTTCTTCTTGAACTATGTTGGAGACTTCTACTCGTGTCTTGTCGGATACTGTTATGATTGCTTCTCTGACGACGGTTACTTTTTGATCTCCTCTCCCTTGTATGTCGATGTAGCTTACTTCTATCGGAACCGTGTATATCCCTGGTTCCGTGTCTTCATTGATGTTGAACGAGTAGCTCGTTGTGAATACGTTTCCCGGATTCATCCTGGAGATGTAGAAGTTTTCTCTCACCGCTGTCAGTTGGGGTGGTGTCTGCGCTTGAAAGGAGATGTTTTTGTATGTGGCTGTTCCTGTGTGGCTGAAGTCTACTTGTAGTATAACGTTTTTAAAGCCCGTTTGAGGTTGTTTTGGGAGTGTTGAATAGTCCCTTATCCATATCTCTGTCTCTCTTCCATCTCTCAATAGTCCCCTGTATGAGTATGCTGTTGCGACTGGGATCAATGCTGCGATGAGTATCCCTGATACTATAATGTTCCATTTGTTCATTCGAAAAAACCTCCAACTGAATTTATTGATGTACTACACTTTATTGGTGTACCGAATATAATGTTTTTTGTTTCAACCTTAAACGCCTGTGGGTTTCATGGTCTCTCTTCTAGGGTCAACTTCAGTGTCATCTCTTCGTTGTTTCTGATTATGCCTAGTTTTACTGTTTCTCCTGGTTTGGTGTTTTGGCCTAGGTAGGAGATTAGTGATTCCATGGTGTGTATTTTTTCTCCATTTATGGATGTTATTATGTCTCCCCCTACATTCATCTCTATTCCTTGTATTAGTGCTTTTCTTTGTCCTTCTTGTAGTCCTGCTTTGTCTGCGGGTCCTGAGGGTGTTACTTCAGCTACTATTACTCCTGTTTTTTGGTCTGTTTCCATTTCTTGTGCTATTTGGTAGGTCATGGTTCTTCCTTTTATTCCTATCCAGGAGTATCTTACTCTTCCTTTCTCTATTAGTTCCGGTGCAACGTTTTTTATGGTTTCTACGGATACTGCGAAGCCTACTCCTACGAATGTTCCTGTGCCTGATCTTATTGCTGTGTTCATTCCTACTACTTTTCCTTCTAGTGTGATTAGTGGTCCTCCTGAGTTTCCTGGGTTGATGGCTGCGTCCGTTTGTATGACGTCGGGTATCGTGAAGCCTGTGTCAGTGTCTAGTAGCCTGTTTTTTTGGCTGACTATTCCTTTTGTTATGGTTCCTTCCAAGCCAAATGGGTTTCCTATCGCTAGTACTGTTTGACCTGGTCTTAGTTCATCTATTGAACCCATTGGGATCGGTTTCAAACCTGTTTTGTTTACTTTTATCACGGCTATGTCTGAGTATGGGTCTCCGCCTATGAGTTCCGCTTTCTTCATGTTTCCATCTTGAAAGGTCACCAGTATGTCTTCCGCGTCTTCTATAACGTGGTTGTTTGTTAGTATGTATCCGTCGTGTTTGTAGATGAATCCTGATCCTTGTGTTCCTCTTTCTCTTACTCTGCTTGTTACTTCTATGAGGACAACTGAGGGGGATACTTCTTCGTATAGTAGTGGGACTAAACCTGTTTCTTCTTCCACTTGAAACACGGGGGTGGTTTGTGTCTCTGTGAAGATCCTTAGTGGTTCTTGGTTCAGGATGTTTAGGTTTATGCCTACCATCAGGCCTATTAGGAGTGCAACTACCGCTGTCGTTATGAGTATCTTTTTTTTCTTTTCGTCTTGATCCTTGTTTTTGAGTTTGATTAGGCTCATCTTGGTCTTCCTCGGTTAACTCTGGTAATTTATTAAATGATGTGGGGTATAAATAATTATATTTACTGGACGTGGAAGCAGGGGTGCCAGAGCCTGGAAAACGGGACGGACTCAAGATCCGTTGGCTTAGAGCCCCTTAATCTTTGGGTTGAGGGACGAGAAATGCCTTCAAGGGTTCAAATCCCTTCCCCTGCATCTTATTCTTTTTCCGTGGCTTAATGTTTCTTTTAATGGGTTTCTATCATCTTTCTTGATTTCTCGGCGTGTCCCAACCTTTATTTACTTTGTCTTCCTTAGGTTACATGGTATGCACATAGATGAGTATGATTTTGGAAAGATAGTTGTGGATGGAAGGGAGTACGATGAGGACCTGATTGTCTTCCCCGATAGATTACAGGCGAAGTGGATTCGGGATGAGGGTCACTCTCTTCATCCTCGTGACATCGAGGATGTTCTAGATGGTGATTTGGATGTTCTCATTGTTGGAACCGGTGCTTATGGTAGGATGAGGGTTCTTCCTGAGACTGAGAAGATCATTGAGTCACACGGCGTAAAATTAATTACTCAGAAGACAGGTAGAGCTGTTAGTATGTTTAATAAGGCGGTTGAGGAGGGTAAGAGTATTGTGGCTGTCCTTCATTTGACTTGTTGATTTAGTCTAGGTCTTTTAGGTATCCTTTTTTTCTGAGCCAGCTTATGCTTCTTCCTCGGTATTTCCAGACTACGTCTCCTTTTTCGTCTCCTTCTATTTCCCAGGGTTCTACTAGTACGTAGTTGTCTCTTTTTACCCATATTCTGCTTTTTCTTCCGGGTATTCTACATAGTCTGAGTTTTCCGTCGCTGCACTGTACTTTCATTCTTTTTCCACCGTGCAGTTCGATTACTTTTCCTATTACTTGGTTTCCTCTGGGTGTTTTGACCCTGAATGTTTGTTCTTCGTTGTTGTTTTTCTTAGCCATTTTATCACGTGTTTATCTTGAATATCAATGCGTGTGGGGTGTTTTTTATGTTGATTGTTTGGAGTTTTATTCCTGCTTCTTTCACTGTTTTTATGGTGTTTTTTCCCACGAGGTTGATGTTGTCGTACTGGTTGATGAGTTCTATTAGTTCTGTTTTGTTTACTTTTTTGCCTTTGTAGAATGATTCGTTTACTGTGATGGATCTTTTTTTCCCTACTATCTTTTTGCCCAGTATTTCTTCGTCGCAGGCTGCGAGTACTTGTTCGTTTTCTTTTATCCAATGCATTTTTTTACCTTTAGAGTTCTTTTACGGAGGTTCTTGCTCCGCATGCTTCGCATCTTTTGTGTTGGATTCCCCTGACTTTCATGAACTTGGTGTCTGCTTTTCCGCATTCTTGGCACGTTACGTATTCTTTTATGTATCTTTCGAGTTTTTCTTTGACTTGGTAGTTCCTGAATCTTCCTTTGAGTGTTGCTTGGCTTCTTTGTAGGTTTCCTGCTGTCGCGAGTTCCTTCGATAGGTACTTGAGGAGGTGCTTGGGGTCTCTTCTCAGTGCTTCTGATATTCTTTTGAAGTTTTTTATTATGGTTTCTCCCCCTTGGATGTGTGTCTGTGGTTTTGGTATTTCTAGTCTTTCTTCTTTCTTGGTTTCCTCTGGTTTTTCTTCGTAGAACCTGTCGAGCATGTCTTGGTATGTGTCCATTATCCTTCCACTTCCGTTTCTTCTATGTTGAGTTCGTTTGAGGGCTCTTCTTGGTTTTCTTTGGGTTGTGTTTCTTGTTGTTTTTTATCTGTGAAGTTTTTTTCTATGATTTCTTTGTCTAGTTTTCTTAGTTCAGCGTACTTTGGGTCCTGTATCTTCTTGATTATTTCTCCGAGTATGAATCTTCCGTCTTCGTCTTCCCTTACTTTTCCTATTACTTTCACTAGGTCTCCTTTTTCTATTCCTTCTAGGTAGTATGTGTCTTCTTGGAAGAGTTTTATTCTTATGGTTGCTGTGTTGTCGGTGACTTGTATTGATCCGTATGATTCATCTGGGTTCATGTATCTGTCTTCCACTGTTGCTAGGATGTTTACTCTTGAGAATGTGTCTGAATTTGTTTCTATTCTGTGTGGGTTGTTTATGTTTGTGCTTTGTTTGTATTCTCCTTTGAATAGGTCTTTTACTTCTTTGAGTTTGGCTGTTTCTCTTCTTACCATCTGATCACTACTATGTTTTACTCTTGGTTTAATAATAATGTTTATTTATTGTGGGGTTGTGGGTCTGTTTCGTCTTCTATTTCCCCGACTATTTCTTCTAGGACGTCTTCCAGTGTGACTATCCCTCTTAATTTTTCGTCTTTTACTATGGCTAGGTGTATCCTGTTTTTCGATATGTATTTATTCATCGTTTCCTTCTTTAAGTTGGTATTCATGAACGTGGATTTTAGGGAAGTTGGCAAGTTGATTTTTTCGGTGCTCATCTGTCATTCGGCTGGTTTTATTGGTTCTTTCTTCACGGCTCCGGCTATAGGGACTTGGTACTTGGAGCTCAATAGGCCTTTCTTCACTCCTCCTAACTGGGTCTTTCCGGTTGTTTGGTTGACTCTTTATACCTTGATGGGTATTGCTCTGTACCTTGTTTGGAGCAAAGGATTCAGTAGTGCCCGTGTTAAGTGGGGTATGGGTCTTTTTGGTGTTCAATTGGGTATGAATGCTCTTTGGTCCATTTTGTTCTTTGGTTTGAAGAGTCCTTTTTATGGTTTGGTTCAGATAATCGTTCTGTTGGCTTTGATAGTCTTCTTGACGTTTAAGTTCTATGAGATTGATAGGCGTACTGTTTTCTTGATGGTTCCGTACGTGGTTTGGGTGGGTATAGCCACTGCGTTGAATCTGGGTATAGTTCTACTAAATTAAAATTAAAAAAAGAGAAGGAAAGAGGGTTCTTTAGAGGCATTCTGCTTGTACTAGGTCTCCTTCTTGGTATATTTCGAAGCAGAGTGTTGCTCCATCTTCGGATACATAGGAGTATTGCTTCATCTCGACTCCATCTACGGTGGTTGTCATGACCAGTTGGCACATCTGTTCGTGGCCTTCGTAGCTGGTTAGTCCCATCACTTCTACTTCTTCTCCTGTTGCTTGGTCGTATATTGTTTCTCCTTCTGGGCACCATGCTGCTGCTTGATCGTCTTCTGCTTGATCTTCTTCTCCGTTATCTGGGTAGATGATTTCTTCTTCCTCTTGCTCTTCTTCCTCTTCTTCTAGTAGTCCTGTCCAGGTTCCTGTTCCTAGTCCGTCTGCGATCTGCCATTCTCCAGATACTTGTGTTTTCTGTTGGTTGAATGATCCTGTCCAGCTTACTGTTCCCATCATTGCTTCTCCTTCTGCGCTTATGACTCCTTGGGAAACTGATCCGGATATGTCTCCTGCTGCGTCTCCTTGGAACAATCCTATGACTGTTTCCGTGTCAAAGTTCACCTGCATCTCGAGGGTTCCTTCAACTTCATCTCCTAGCCATGTTCCTTCCCACGTTCCGATGTACTCTGAGGCCCCGGTTGATTCTTCTCCCGGTGGAGTCGTTTCATCATCATCTTCCGGGGGCACCGTGACTTCATCACCATCATCTTCCGGGGGTATAATTCCTGTGACTCCCTCTTCTGGTTCAAGTCCTTCTTCTACTTCTCCGATGGGGCCGATACAACCTATCGTGAAAAAGAGACCCATCGCTAGTGTTAGTCCAATTGCAATGTACTTGTTGTATTCCATGTTTATCACGGCTAAAAGCAGGTTCTACTGATTTAAATATCTTGGGGGGTTAGGAGGGGGTTTTTTCCCTATATCTTGTAGTGTTTCAGGTCACACTCATGTTTTCCTGGCCAGGTTCCGGTTTCTATGAATGCCTGGGTTGGAGGGAGGCTGTACTTGGGTTTTTTGTTTTTGTAGAATGAGTTCACTTGAATTTGGGTTTTTTTCGGGTCGAAGTTTTTCCATTCGTTGTACTTCTCTATGTACTTGAATGCTTTTTTCGGTGGTAGGTGGTGGCTTAGGCACTTGCCGAGTATCACTCTTTGTTTGTGTGTTGGGTGTGGGTCTTTGAGGATGGTTGCGAGGCATGGTGCGTTTAAGTCTTGTTCTTCGAACTTTATTCCTGGTTTTTGGAGGGTGTTCTTCGTTTCTAGCTCGATCTTGGATGGCTGTATGCTTAGTATGGTTTGTTTCATCTTTGGGTCTTCTCTTCTTTTTGGTTCGTTTATCCACTTTGATAGTCTGTGTGGTCTTTTTGGTGTTGGTTTTCCCTTGACGCTGAGGGTCCCTGGTACTTTGGTTACTCTTGATGGGTTTGAAACTGTGTCTATCTTTATGTTGTCTTCGTTGAAGGTTTGGAAGAATTTTTCTACTGCTCTGAGTTTTCTTCTTACTTCTTTCCTGTTTTCCTGTGTTACTTGGATCTTTGGTATGCAGAACCAGAGGTGGTACCCGTTTCCTGACATCGTTTTTAGAGGTTCCTTGTATCCTTTGTCTTTGACGTACTTCATTATTCGATCCGTTACTTTTTCAGCTTGCTTGAGTTCTTCTTGGGAGGCTGGTTTCTTTTTTCCTTGATTGGTTCTAGGTGTTTCTATGTCTATGTCGAGTAGGAATACTCCTATGTTCTTGACGTCTTCGTCCCTCGTTCCTCCTTTCTCTCTTTCGTTCACTCCAACGTAGATGTTGGTTTTGCCGTTGTACTTTCTGCAGGTTTCTATGAACTCTTTCTCGGTGTTCACGAAGATGCTCTTGGGGTAGTTCTGTGGGAAGATCCTTATCTCTGTTTCTTGCTCGTGGTTCAGGGTTCTGTAGGTTGCTTTCACGTCTTCTTCGTTGAACTTTTTTTTCATTTACCTTCACCTGGTTTTTGAGTAATCAATTTTTTTAATCAGTGTTTACATAATAATCATGTGGAAATGGATATAGTCAGGAAGGTGCGGAGATTCGTTGAAGAAGAGTGCAGAAAACCGAGTTCTAAGTATGGTTACGAGCCTTTTGAGCATCACTTTAAGCCTATGGTTGGGTATGCTGAGAAGCTTGCTGAGGAGCTTGGTGCTGATAGGGAGGTTGTTCTGGTTGCTTCTTGGTTGCATGATATCGGCTCGATAGTTCATGGTAGGGAGGATCATCACTTGACGGGTAAGGTGATTGCTGAGGATAAATTGAGGGATTTTGGTTATCCTGAGGATAAGATAGAGTTGGTTAAGAGGTGCATAGAGAACCACAGGGGTTCTCAGGATAACAGTAGGGGTACTCTGGAGGAGAAGATCGTGGCGGAGGCGGATGCTTTGAGTAACTTCGATAACATCTCGGGCATCTTCAAGGCTGCTTTGGTCTATGAGGGCAAGGATCAGCGTGAAGCAGGTTTTTCTGTTCTTTCTAAACTTGAGAGGAAGTGGAGGAAGCTTCATTTCGAGGAATCGAGGGAGATGATTAGGCCCAAGTACGAGGCTTTCAAGTTACTGTTGGAGTAGTTTCCGGGTTTTTGGGTAAGATATTTAAATGTAGCTGGGTTACTCATTAGCATGGACATCGGTAGGGAAGATGTTTTTGTTTTGAACATGATTATCTTTTCAGTGGTAGCTGTAGTTCACTTTTTCAGATTGGTTTTGGCCACTGAAGCGACTGTGGGGGGATACGCCGTGCCCTTATGGTTGAGTGGTTTGGCTCTGATTGTTTTGGTTTTCCTCTTGTGGCAGAACTGGAGGTTTACGGATAGAGATAGGGTCACTTGCGCCAAGATCGTTGCGGGAATATTCCTGGTTGATTTGGTTGGTGTTCTAGCGTTCTGGGCTAAGGGGATAGAGTTCATTGGTTTCAGTGGAACGGATTACCTTCTAATAGCTGTTTTTGATGCTGCTATCATAGCCGTGTTGACTTGGTATATCCTTAAGAACTAGCTATATGCTTGTTACTACTTTCAGGATTATCGGGAATACCAGTAGGGCTATTATGACTGTTAGGTACGTCTCTATCGTTGGGTTGGGTAGTCTCTGGGTGAAGATTATTCCCGCCACTGTTAACACTATGAGTAGTAGGATCATCTGTAGTTTGTTCATTTCATCACTTGTGTTTTATTTTGAGTAGTTTTTCTTTTATCTTTTGGAGTATGTTTTTTTCTTGTAGGGGTTTTTTCATGATTTGTAGTTCGGCCATGGTTTTCAAGATTGCTTCGTAGTCCGCTTTTTCTGGTGTTAGTCCTTTTTCGATTAGTTCTTTTTTAAGTTGTTTTCTTCTTTTTTCGTATCCTCTGAAGCTGTCTTCGAGTCTTTTTATTTCTTTTTCAGCTTGCTTTTCTTTTTGGTACTCTTCTTCGTTTGCGAAGTATTCTCTGGGTTTCTTTTTTCTTTCTGGGTTAATTATGTTCTTTGATTTTCTTTCTGCTTCTTTTAGTTTGTTGTATCTCTGCGCTGTCTTGGTGTTGAACCGGAAGTGTCTTTCCAGTGTTTCGTAGGGATCGTAGGCTTCTCTTATTCTTTTTGGGTACCCTGCTTCGTGTAGGTCCTTTCGGGTTAGGTGCTTTGTTTTTACTTCGAGGTTTTTGTTTTTCTTGGAGAGTTTTTTCAGTTCATGGTACTCTGGGGTGTGTGCTGCGCCCGTGTCCACGTATATGTTTTTACCGGGGTTTTTCTTTATTATCTCCTTTATCTCTTGTGTTCTTTTGTTTTCCTTGAACTCGTTTGCTTCCGCGTAGAACTTCGCGTCTGAGGAGATGTTGAGTGTTGCTCTGGATGCGTCTCTCTTTAGGTGGGTCAAGTTGAATTTGAATTGGTCTTTCATTGTTTCTGGGTTGCCTGTTATTCCCTTTACTTTTTTTCCTTGGTTCATCATTTCTTTGTATAGTTTGAATAGTTCTGCGGAGTACTCTGGGAAACCTGTTTCTACCGCTAGGTTTTGAGCTACTCTCTCTATCTGTTTTGGTTTTTCTGCTTTCTCCAGGCTCTTTATGTATGAATCGGGGATTTCTGCTATGATTATGTCTCCTTTTTCAAGTTTTTCGAGTTCTTTTCTCTTTCTTTCTATGACTTTTGGAACGTGTGATTCGAGCCCGAACGTTACTCTTGTTTTGTTTTTCCCTTTCTTTTTGAGTATCTTTTTCCTGGTTCTTTTTTTCTTTTTTGTGCTCATGATTTGTTTCCCTCGTTTTTATTTTAGTGTCCTTCATTTGTAGCTTTTTCCTTTGTTCTGAGTTTTTTAGAATAGTATTGCCCAGTAGGATATGGCTGTGGCTATGAGTATCCCTACACATAGTACTGTTAACAATAGCCCTACTTTGGTCATTTCATGTGTTTTGAAGAACCCGTTTTTGTATGCTATCGCGTTTGGGGGTGTGTTTGCTGGTAGTAGGAATGCGAAGCATGCTGCTGCTCCTGCTACCATCGCTAGGAGCACTGGATCTATTTTGAGGGCGAATGCTAGTGCTATGGCTATGGGTACGAATGTGGAGGATGTTGCTGTTAGGCTTGAGAAGAAGGTTATGCTGAATGCTGTGATGAGTGCTACTGCGGCTATGACCACTATGAGTTCGCTGTGTATCAGTAGGGTCTGCATGTATCCAGCGATTATCGATACTACTCCTGTTGCTTCTAGTCCTGATCCTAGTGCTAGTCCTCCTCCCACTAATATGAGTATCCCCCAACCTATCTCCTTCTTTGCTTCTTTCCATGTGACTACGCCTATGCTGGGTAGTAGGTACATTATGGCTATGAGTAGGGATGCTATGTACATCCAGTTGGTGGGGATTGGTAGGATGATTCGCAGTGGATCCAGGAACCATAGTATGATGGCCACTGCGAATAGGATTAGTGCGTGCATCTGTTTCTTGGTTAGTTTTCCCATTTCACTTAATTCTTGTTTGATCTTCTCCATTCCTCCTGTTACTCTTTCTATCTCTGGTTTGTAGATTGATGTGATTACTTTCCACGCTAGTGGTACGAGTATTATTACGAGTGGGACTGCTCGAACGACCCAGTCGAGGAAGGATAGTTTTATTCCTGCTAGGCTGTCTAGGAACGCTATGGTTATGGGTACTGGTGGGGTTCCTAGTGGTGTTGCTATTCCTCCTATGTTTGCGGCGAAGGCTATGCCTATTATCATGGCTTTTCCCATGTTTGTTCCTTTGGGGCTTTCTTTCCATTTTCCTAGTATTCCTACTCCTATTGGGAGCATTATCGCTGCTGCGGCTGTGTTGGATATCCACATTGAGAGGAATGCTGTGGCAGCCATGACTCCGAAGATTGTGTGGGTGGTTTTTTCTCCCATCATTGATACGAACTGTAGTCCTATTCTTTTGTCGAGCTTGTATTTCTTTAGGCTGGCTGCGATTATGAATCCCGCTATCAGTAGGGCGTTCACAGGGTGCGCTATGTATGAGAATACCTTTGGGAAGGACTGTATCTGGAATAGTCCTTGTAGTAGTATGACTAGGAGCGCTGTGACGGGTATGGGTATGCACTCTGTTACCCAGAAAACCGCTGCGATGAGCGTTATGGCTATCATTATTCTGGCGCTGGGTGTGAATGCTTCTGGGAATGGTAGTTGGGTTACTATTGCTGCTATGATGAATGTTAGTATTATTATCTTCAGGTTTTTTTCCATCTTCTTCACTGGCTTTAAGAATCAGTTCAGGGTTTATTTACCTTTCTTTGTTTGTTTTCTTCCTCATCTCTGTTTTTTCTTTTTGAGTATGGGTAGTGCTTTTCTTCTTGATCTTTCTTTTACTTCGTCTTTCATCAATTTGCCCAGTTTTTCTCTTGTTATGAATGTTGCTTTTTTCTCTTTAACTTTTCCTTCTTTGTCTTTGTATCCTATTACTGCTTCTTCTTGTGATACTATTAGTTCTACCGCATCGGAGTGTTTTGTGTGTGTTCTATCAAATTCTGATAGTTCTGCTTTTTTTTCTAGGGGGTGCGTGTGAGCTATTCCTATTTCTCCTTCTTTCAGTGATTCTTCTAGTTGTTTTTTGCTTCTTAGTGTTCTTCCTTTGAGTCCTTTGTAGCCTCTTATGACTTCTTCTTCGTTCCTTATGATCGTGTATTCTTCTTTGAATCTGGGTACCACTATCGCTACTTTTTCTCCTTTTTCGGTCGCTTGGTATATCCTTGTTTTTCCCGCTATCTCCCTTGTTTCTCCTTTGACTGCTTTCTGTGAGTTTTGGGGTACGTAGATTCTTTTGGATTCTTCGAGTATCTTTTTGGCTTTTTGTCTTGCTATCTTGTCGTTTCTGAATCTGCCTAGTATCGGTACTTTGCTCAGGATTCCTTTTCGTTGGTTCATGTAGTTTTGGGTCTCTCTCTCGGTTTTTTCTCTGAGTGTTTCTTTCCGAGTGGGTTTTCTTAGTTTTCTTCTCTTGACCATCTTCTTCACTCCGCTTTAGTTTAGGTTTTGTATGTTTAAGTTGTTAACTGTGCAATATTTTCCTTGTACCACTTCGGTTTGTTTTTCAGTTTTTTCCATTCCGCGAACTCGTGTTTTTCGTTGATGTAGTAGTCTTGGTATGCTTTGACTGCGTCTTCGTCCCTGTATTTTTCGGGTACTGCTTGGGCGAAGGGTGTTCTTTTTTCTTTGATCTTGTTCTTCGGGAAGTTTGGTGGTTTTTCTAGGTGGGGCAGGAGTTTTTCGCAGGCGTGTTTTTTTCCGTATCTTTTTTCGAATTCTTTTAGGAGTTCTTTGAAGTGTTGAAGGGTCCATTGGTAGTTCTCTGGGTTTTCTCTGACCCACTTTGCGCAGGGGTGGTTTATGTGTGTTTCTTTGTATATTTTATTCTTGTTTACACTGGTTCCGTTCACTTGGTGTGCTGTGCTGAGTAGTTGCGCTGTTTCGAGTGTCATCTTAACTACGTGTTTGTCGCACTGCATTCTTGCTGCTTCGCGTGGGTCTTCATCCAGTATGAATATGTTCATTTTTACCACTCATAGAACTAGTTTTCTGTATATATTTTGTTTTTGGTGGTTAAAGAAGTGGTTGTCTGAGTGGGTTATTTAGAAAGGGAGAATATGGCTTGGGGGATGGAGTGGGAGGTAGGGAGTCCCTCTTGGTTTTGTTCGTGCTTTTGGGAAGGTAAGGGATTGTTAGGTTTTTCCTACTCCATTCGCAACGTACCTTCAGCCTCTATTTGAGGTTGTGGTAGTTCTCTTCTTTTCCCCTGCCCGTGACTTTTTTTTCTTTGTGTTTCTTTGGTCTTTTTACCTGGCGATTTGTTCACGTCCCAAGCCATATTCAATTATACTTGTGTAGCATGTAATATTTAAACGTTGTTTAGCCAATAAATGTCTTTATTTTAGGTTTGTTTAATATTTTATTGAAAATACTTCGTTTGGGTGATGATTACTTCTCAAGTTCCTCTATCTGTGTAGCACGTCATCGAACTTGATGGGCATGGATCTCCATACGCTGTCCAGTAGGATGTATGTTCGCAGGGTGTCCGGTTTGAACTCCTTTATGAAGTTTGATAGGAACTTCTGGAGTGAGGGTAGGTTTGGTGCTACCAGTCCAAAGAATAGGTTGAATCTTCCGTAGGTTTCGTAGGTGCTTCTGAGTTGCACCTTTTTGTTGGGGTACTTCTCCATGTAGTCCACGAATTCCGGGATCTTCTCCGGGTCCATCTTGACGAGGAAGTGTACTCTTACTCTGAAGTAGTCTTCTGGGACCTTGTTCCAATTTACTGCTAGGTAGTACGCTGTTATTATGTCGTTTTCTTTTATTTTTTTGAGTCTCGCGTGTACTGATGGTTCCGTTATCCCTAGCTTGTCCCCTATTTCTTTGAGGGTTAGTTTTTCTTTGCTTTCCCTTATCATCTTCAGGATGTCCCAGTCTCTACCGTCTATCTTGATGGTTTTGGGTCTCTCGGGGTTTTCGAGTGGTTTTCGGGATTCTACGTGTACTTTTCGTACTTCTTCTACTATCGGGGGGTCTATTTTGTCACCTAAGATGTCTTTTATTTCATCTATCAGTTCGTTTAGGTTCTCTGGTTTAACTCTTGCTTTGACTAGGTGAGTTGTTTTTCCCCTAGTCAGTACGTATATCGCGAATATGTTAGATACTCTACTTAGTGCTTTGGTTGTCTCTGGAATCTCCTCTGGTCTCTTGGTATTTATTCGGATGAGGTAGGTGAATAAGCCTAGTTTCCTGAAGTCTATTATTGCTTTTAATCTTGATAGGCCATGTTTGTTTACTTTGTTCATCTTTCTCCTTACATTCTTCTCTGACATACCTAGCTTTTCCGCTATTAGCTTTGTGGAGAAGTCTTCGAAGTACGGGTACTCGTCCCTTAGTTCCATGAGGAACTCCAGTGCTTTCTTCTTTTCGATTGACATCGTGTTTTTTTGTTTTTCAATCATATTAACTAAATTATATTGCTCCAGGTACTTAAAGATGGGGTTTAATTAGGTTATCACCTGGGTTTTTTAGTTTATCTTAACATTAAAGATCAGGTTTAGAGGGTAAGGATCATCGGTTGGATCACTAAACAAATAAATACGTAGTTCACCTTACTTTCTTCGAAGGTGTCGTTGAAGAGGTGTCGGTGATTGAATGAGAAAAGATGAAACAGGTTCAAGGAGCTTCGGTTTGTTCACTGGAGTCTTCGTGCCTACCTTTTTGAGTATAGTGGGAGTAATACTATTCTTGAGGTTGGGTTACGTTGTTGGACGGGCTGGTTTACTCGGCACGATAGCCATAATTCTCTTGGCTGTTTCGGTTACTCTTTCGACAGGGCTCGCGTTGAGCTCGATAGTGAGTAATATCAGGATAGGTGCTGGGGGAGCTTACTCTATAATATCGAAGACGCTTGGTCTGGAGGTTGGTGGAAGCATAGGCATACCTCTTTATCTTGCGCAGACGTTTAGTGTTGCTCTTTACATATTTGGTTTCGCTGAGGCTTGGAGGTACCT
>PWMI01000036.1 GCA_003558235.1 Candidatus Iainarchaeum sp. | reverse complement strand
GGCAGTTGCTGCCGCTGGAGCACGACGCCTTCAGCGGCCTGCTCCCGCTCGCCAGCGCCAACGGGCGACCCGATGCGCGCTTCGTGAAGCTCACGCCCCGCCACTACGCCTATCTGAAGATCGCCGAGGGATGCGATCACCGCTGCAGCTTCTGCATCATCCCCTCCATGCGCGGCAACCAGGTCTCACGTGACGCCGCCGACGTGCTGCACGAGGCCACCCGGCTGGTCGCCAGCGGCACGAAGGAACTGGTGGTGATCGCGCAGGACTCCAGTGCCTACGGCAGCGACCTGCGCCATCGCAGCAGCCGCTACGCAGGGCGTGACGTGGCCGCTCACCTGGTGCCGTTGGTGCGCGAACTCGCCGGTCTCGGCGCCTGGGTGCGGCTGCACTACGTCTACCCCTACCCGCACGTGCGCGATCTGATCCCGCTGATGGCCGAGGGCGCCCTGCTCCCGTACCTGGACGTGCCGCTGCAGCACGCCAGCCCCCGGCTGCTGCGGGCCATGCGCCGGCCGGGGGGAGCCGAGAGCCACCTGCGCACGATCGCGGCATGGCGGGCGGTCTGCCCCGCGCTCGCCATCCGCTCCACCTTCATCGTCGGCTTCCCCGGCGAGACCGAGGACGACCTGCAGCAGCTGCTCGACTTCCTGGATGCCGCGCAGCTGGACCGCGTCGGCGTGTTCACCTACTCCGAGGTGCCCGGCGCGGCCGCCAACGCCCTCCCCGACCACGTCCCCGAGGCGCTCAAGCAGGAGCGCTACGCGCGCGTGATGGAGCTCCAGCAGCGCGTGTCGGCCGCCCGCCTGGCGGCCAAGGTGGGTCGCACGCTGCGCGCGATCGTGGACGACTACGGGGAGCTGCCCGGCGAGGTGGTGGCTCGCACCGAAGCGGATGCGCCGGGTGTGGACGGCGTGCTGCGCTGCGACACCGACGGAACCGTCAAGATCGGCGACGTGATCGAAGCGCGCATCACCGGCAGCGACGCCTACGATCTGACCGGGACCTGCCTGCGCCGGGTGCCGTGGCGACCTGCCGTCCCCAGCTTCGGCTGAGCGAGCCCGCAGGCGGTGCGCTCCCACCGAAGGCGGTGCGCTCCCACCGCCGGAGGTGCGCCGCGCTCAGCCTCCGAGCGCCCCGCGCCGCATGGCCAACCGCTCGAACTCGGCCTCGCTGGCGGTGTCATCGCGACCGCTCGCGCGCTGGGTGATCATGAGCCGCAGTTCGTGCGGGCTGGTCGCGGTGTAGATGGCGTCTTCGAGCGTGATCGCCCCACCCAGGTAGAGCTCGACCAGGTGCTGGTCGAAGGTCTGCATCCCGCGCAGGTTGTCCTGGATCAATGCGTCCTTGATCAACGGGGTCTTGGTCTCGTCCTTGATGTAGTCCCGGATCAGCGGCGAGTTGATCAGGATCTCCAGCGCCAACTGCCGGCCGGGGCCGTCGGCGCGCGGGAGCAACCGCTGCGACAGGATCCCCAGCAGCGACTCCGCCAGCATGATCCGGATCTGCAGGCGCTCATGCGGCGGGAAGAAGTCGATGATGCGGTTCACGGTCCGGATGGCGTCGAGCGTATGCAGGGTCGAGAGCACCAGGTGCCCGGTCTGGGCGGCGGTGAGCGCGGCCTCCACGGTCTCCTTGTCGCGCATCTCCCCCACCATGATCACGTCGGGGTCTTGCCGCATGGCGTACTTCAGGGCGTCCACGAAGTCGCTGGTGTCGAGCCCGATCTCGCGCTGCACCACCAGGCTGCGCTGGTTGCGGTGGAGGAACTCGATGGGGTCCTCGGCCGTCACCACGTTGCGCGGGTAGCGCCGGTTGATGTGGTCGACCATGGCCGCCAGGGTCGTCGACTTGCCCGAGCCGGTGGGTCCCGTGACCAGCACCAGGCCGCGCGGTTGCGCCGCCAGCTCCGTCACCACCCCGGTCGGCAGGCCGAGCGCGTCGAAGGTCGGGATGGCGTCCGAGATCACGCGCATCACGACGCCCACGGACCCGCGCTGGCGGAACACGTTGCAGCGGAAGCGGGCCACCGCCGGGATCGTGAAGGCGAAGTCGAGTTCGTGGCGGTGACGGAACAGCTCCCGCTGCCCCTCGGTCATCATGGCCAAGGCGATCTGCTCGGTCTGCTCCGGCACGAGGCTCGGCACACCCTCGTACGCCACCAGGCTGCCATCGATGCGCATGTGCGGCGTGGCACCCGCCTGGATGTGGATGTCGGACGCGCCGCGAGCGACCATGCTCTTCAGCAGGTCGGCCATGCGCATGCCGCTCCGGGGGGTTCCCGCTTCGTCGGTCACTACGTCCTGCCTGCCCAGGTCACTCATGGCGCCCAGTCTAGACGCCGCCGCCACGACGCGCTGTGACATTCTCTGGCCGACACGCCGCGGGCGCATGCGAGCGCGAGCGCTGCGGCGAGGAGTTGGGCGGCACCGACCCCGACACGTCACTCACGGCGTCCGCGGTGGCAGGCCCACGGACGCCTGCTCGACGGCGTCACGGATGGCGTTGCGAAGCGCGATCGCAACGATCGACTCGCGCACGGTCCCGGCCCGCAACAGACGCACGGCCTGCTCGAGGCCGTCGATGGTGATCTCGGTGTCTTGGGCGATGCCCAGGCCGCGACCGACACCGAGCACCTCGCCGGTACGCACGTCCACGAAGCGCAGGTCGACACCGACGCGCGCGGTGGTGATGGTGGTGCCCCCGATGAGACCGAGCACGGAGCTACCGACCGAGGCGCGATCCAGGCTGAACTCCGAGACCGCCCCCGTCAGGATGAGCTCGGCACCGAGCAGGCGGCCGAGTTCGGCGACGGCACGATCGTCGAAGCGCCCGGTCTGGCCCAGGTCCTGCTCCTCCATGACCCGACCCAAGGCCTGGCGTTCGACCACCCGGAAGCGGCCGAGGTCGAACAACTCGTTGGTGACGACGTCCCCGATCCCGCGCGAGAGGTCGACGTAGAGCCGCGGATCCCGCTCGCGGGGGCTCAGCACGCTCACGTCGAAGCGGACGGGCTCGACCTCGATGTCGTACACGGCCACCAGCGCGCGCTCGTCGAACGCCAGCGGCGGCAGCGCGTACGGACGGACGTCGGCGCGTTCGGTGGCGCGCGGCTCCGCGGACGGCGCGCAGGCGGCCAGCAGGCCGAGCAGGACGACGAGGAGCGCCACGAGCGGGCGGCGGGCGGTGGTGGTGCGAGGCATGCCCCGACCATACCAGCGCCCCCAGTGAGAACGCGCGCGGCCCCGCTGCGGGACCGCGCGCGTCGCGCGGGAGAGGGACGGTGCGCTCAGCCGGCGGTCCCGCCCGCGCGTTCCTGCGCAGCGGCCCTGGTCTTGGCGTCGTCAGCCGCCTCGCGGGCCTCGAGCTTCGACTTGATGCGCTTGAGGACGGTGACCTCCTCCAGCGCCCGCTGGTCGAGCACGGAGCGGATGTCCTTGATCTGGCGCGCGATGCCCGGGATCACCAGCTGCTCCAGCGCGTTGACGCGCCGGCTGGTCTTCTTGATCTCCTCACCGATCCGCCGCAGCCGCGTCTCGGTGGCCGCGACCCGGATGATCGCCTCGGTGAGCGCCTTGAACTGCTGCGCCGCGTCCAGCGTTCGGCTTCCGGCGCCGACGGGTGAGAAGGCGGTTCCCGGGCCGAAGGTGGGCGCCTTCACCTGCGGTACCTTGACACCGAACAAGTTCTCGACCGTGAGCCCGATCTCGACGCTGGCGTCCTCGGCCAGCGCGAGGCTCTTGACCGCCTCCGGACCATCCCAGGCGTTGGCCAGGAACAGCGACAGGTAGGCCTCCTGGCTGGCCTTGGTGAGGTCGCGGCGCGCTTGCAGTGAAGCCTTGACCAGATCGAAGAACTCACCGATCAGGGCGTCGCGCTTGCGCTTGAGCAGATCGGCGCCACGGTTCGCCAGCTTGAGCTGATCGCGCCGCGCGAGCAGGTTCGAGCGGGTGGGTGCGATGGTCTCTGCCATTGCGCCCTCCCCCTCAGACTCCGGACTTCGCGGAGCCCCAGAGCTCGTCCATCTTGGCGCCGTAGTACTTGTCGATCTGTTCGTTGGCGAGGCGCGTGAGCTCGCTCTTGGGCAGCTTCGAGAGCGTGTTCCAGGCGATCGTGAGCGACTCGTCGATCGTCCGGTTCGCGCTCCCCTGGTTGATGAAGTCCTTCTCGAACTCCTCGGCGAAGGTCAAGTAGAGCTTGTCGTTCTCGGACAGCGCGTCCTCACCGGTGATCGCCACCAGCCGGCGCAGGTCGAGACCGTTGGCGTAGGCCGCTTGCAGCTGGTCGGCGACGTTCTTGTGGTCCGCGCGGGTCTTACCCTTGCCGATGCCGTTGTTCATCAGCCGCGACAGCGAGGGACCCGGGTTGATCGGCGGGTAGAGGCCCTTGTTGTGGAGGTCACGCGCCAGGTAGATCTGCCCCTCGGTGATGTAGCCGGTCAGGTCGGGGATGGGGTGCGTGACGTCGTCGTCGGGCATCGTCAGGATCGGCAGCTGGGTGACCGAGCCCTTGTTGCCGGTCACCACGCCGGCGCGCTCGTAGATCGAAGCCAGGTCGGTGTACATGTAGCCCGGGTAGCCGCGGCGACCGGGGATCTCTTCGCGCGCGCCGCCGATCTCGCGCAGCGCCTCGCAGTAGTTGGTCATGTCGGTGAGGATGACCAGCACGTGGTAGTCGTGCTCGAAGGCGAGGTACTCGGCCGCGGTGAGCGCCATCTTCGGC
>PWMI01000097.1 GCA_003558235.1 Candidatus Iainarchaeum sp. | reverse complement strand
CTGTATCTTATTTCCTTGATGTTGATTCCCATTTGTTCTGCTTCTTTGTCTACTAGTTGGCGTAGGTTGCTTGATTTTACGCCTTTCAGTATTAGCTTTGATGGTATGTCTCTCTGGACCCTCATTACTCTGACGTACTTCGGTATGTGTTCCCTTGCTTTTGCTAGTAGTTCTATGGTTTTTTCTTCTCCGTAGTAGCTCCATCTTCCTTTTTTCCACATGTTGTAGAGCTCTGTTTGGCTTGCTTCTGGTTTTATGAGTAGGGTTGGGTATATTTTGAGCATGTCTGGTTTGTATCTTGGGTCTTGGAATAGTTTTTTGAACATCTCTAGGTCTTTTTCTGGGTTTGAACCTGGTAGGTTGGGCATTATGTGGTAGTTTATCTTCATTAGTGCTTCTCTCGCTGTTTCCGTGGCTTCAGTAACGTCTTTCACCGTGTGGTTTCTGTTTATTTCTCGGTATATCTCATCGTCTGGGTGCTGTACCCCTATCTCTACTCTTGTTCCTCCCAGTCTGAGCATTTCATTGACTTGTTTTTCTTTGCAGTAGTCTGGTCTTGTTTCGAAGGTCATTCCTATGCATCTGTGTCTTGATTTCTCGTTGTTTTTTATTGCTTCTTCCACTTTCCCTGATTTTCCTTCGTTTAATGCGTCTAGGGCTCCTTTGACGAATTCTTCTTGGTACTCTGGGTTGGATGGGAGTGTTCCACCCATGAGTATTAGTTCTATTTTGTCCGTGGGGTGTCCGACTGCTTCTAGTTGCTCTAGCCTGTTTTTAACTTGTTTGTATGAGTTATAGTTGTTTGCTTTGGCTCTCATAGCCGCGGGTTCTTCTCCCGTGTAGCTCTTTGGGGAGTTTTCTTGTGCTCCGCCTGGGCAGTAGACGCAGTTCCCTGGGCACTCCATTGGCTCGGTCATTATCGCTACTACTGATACTCCTGACATTGTTCTTGTTGGTTTTTTCTTGAGGAGTGGCTTGATCTTCTCTTGGTCTTTCTCCGATGCTTCTTCGAGCAGTTCACTGTTTTTGGGTATTCTGCTTAGGCCGTGTTTCTTCGCTAACTTCTTTTTCAGGGCTAGCATCTTTTCTTTGTCCTCTATCCCTTCTTCGAGAATTCTTTCGATCGCTTCTTCGTAGTAACCCATGGTTTACTTGTGTATCTTATTTGTTTTATAAATGCCAGAGAATGTAGTGCCTAAATCCTTCTGAAACGAACGATTGTAGTGCCTAAAACTTCTTTTGATCAAACTTTTTGTTCAAAAGTTTGTTGTAGTGCATAAATCCTCTCGAAAATTAGGTGGATAATTTTCTATTTATATGCTTTTTTTCGATGCATTACTGTGTAGAAGTATATTTTTTGTTCGTTGATATCAAAAAAGGCTCTGTAGTCCCCTATTCGCAGCCTCCACACTCTCTCCTGGGTTATGAACTTTGTTTTGTTGTGTGTTCTAGGATCGAGCCCATAGTGGTTCAGTTGAACTTTGAACTCTTTGAGTTTTTTCTTAATCCTCTCCCGTTTATCTTTGGGTAGATTTGAGAGATCTTCTTGAAACTGTGGTTTCAGAATGAATTGGTAGTTAGAGGACTTCATCTAACTCCTTTCCCCCTTCTTCTTCACGTGCTTTATTGATTTTTCTTCTTGCTTCTTTTGATAGTTCTTTTTCCTCCACATTTCTGAGTAGGTCCCTTAGGAACTCTCCTTTGGATGTGTAGTTCTCGCTCTTTGCTTTTTCTTCTATCATCTTCGCCTGTTTCTCTGTGGCCCTGAAGCTAATTGTTTTAGTAGCCATCCTACCACCTCAGTATACTTATGTTTACAATAGTATATAAGTGTGTTGGGGGAGTGTGGACTGTGAAGAAATGTAGTGCCTAAAACGTATTGGGAGGGAAAAATAAGCGAAAATGAGGTGTGTTTACTCCTTCCTGGTTAGGTATAGCCCTATTGTGATCATGAATAGTGCTGTTACTAGTGATAGTTCTAGTCCTGGTGCTGTTGTTATTGGTGTTACTTCTACTGGTTCTTCTTCTGGTTCTTCTTCGAAGTTTGCGGTGATTGTGTAATTGCCCAGCATTTCTATTGTGGTTACCGCTGATGTTGTGTCGTCTATTGTGCCCGTGTCTCCTGTCCAGTTAACGAATATATATCCTTCATCTGCTTCTGCTATTATGTTTACTTCGTCTGTTTCGTTGTATGTGAATTCTCCTTCTCCTGGAGTTGTTACGTTTCCGTTTTCTGTTGAGTTTGTTGTTAGGTTGTATTGTTGCTGTGATTTTAGCCATGTTGGGCTGTTTCCTAATGTTTGCCATGAGAGGAATGGATATCCGTCGTTGAATTCCCTGTCTACTTCTTCGTTTATGCTTATGTTCCAATCTGCATCTAGGAATTTAGATATCATCTTCATTTGACTAGTGTTTAATCCTGTTGCATCTCCAGCAGTATCTCCCTGGCCACTTTTTTCTGTGTCCCAGAAGTTGCCAGTCATGTTGTAGTTTCCATCTGTATCTACACCACCAGCGAAGCCTTTGTCCGTTGGATCTTCTTCTCCATCGTAGCTGACGCTCCCTATCGAATAAGAATTTATTATTTTACTTTGGTTGTTATAACCTACAAATCCTCCGAAAGAAGTTTCTGTGCTATCAGATAAACGAACTACATCCCCCGTAGTATATGAATTACTGATTTCCCCTTTATTTTCTCCAATCAAACCACCTAATTTGTTACTTCCTGTTACATTTCCAATCGAATACGAATCACTAACAGTTCCATTGTTACGTCCTACTAAGCCACCAACAGCATTAGTCCCCTCTGCTTTTCCAATTGAATAACTTCTATAGACCTCTCCACCATTTCTGCCTATTAAACCCCCTACCGAATCATCCCTTCCAGTTACTTCACCAGTAGCAAAACTATCATATACCTCACCCCTGTTAGCTCCAGCTAAACCACCAACATGTTGAGTTCCATTTATGTTTCCTGTAGCATTGCTATTGGAAGCAAGCCCCCAGTTAGACCCTACTAAACCCCCAATAGTATAATTTCCTTTTACATACCCTGTAGCATAACTATTCTCAACAATCGATTCCTCCGCATTAAATCCAACCAAACCACCAACAATATACCCAGAAACATCAATGGGACCTGTAGAAAAACTATTTGAAACTAACCCTCCATCGTTTAATCCAACCAAACCACCAATAGTTGAAAATAACTCCTCACCATCCTCACCAAACATGTCTGTTACTATCTCACTGGAGGAGTAACTATCTGTAATGTTTCCTTCGTTGAAACCAACTAAACCCCCCATATGCTGCCCCCCTTCCATTCCTACCTGTTCTGGGTGATATCTTCCTGTTAACTCTGCGTATGATTGGCTGTTATGCACAACCCCCTGATTTTTTCCTATTAATCCTCCAATGTCTTTTGTTCCTTCTATTTCGGATGTAGTATTACCTTGTTCAATATGCCCCTTATTCCATCCTACTAAACCCCCAATAAACTCCTCTCCTTCTACACTTCCATTGAAAGAACTATTGAAAATGTTTTCCTCATTAAAACCAACTAACCCTCCAACCTTTTCAACTCCTATTACGCTTCCATTGGAGTACCCTAATAGGATATTTCCCTTGTTGATTCCCACTAACCCTCCTATTGTGTTATTTCCTTCTATTTTTCCTGTGGAATAACTATCTGAGATATATCCTGAGTTATTTCCAATTACTCCACCTACAACATAGTTTCCTTTTACATCTCCTGTAGCATAACTATTCTCAACAATCGATTCTTCCGCGTTAAATCCAATCAAACCCCCTAGTGTGTTATTTCCTGTTACATTACTTGTGGAATGACTATTATTGACCTCTCCAGCACTTAGGCCGATTAGACCTCCTAACTCATCATTTCCCTCTACGGATCCTGTAGCAAAGCTATTCTCAACCTTCCCAATCCATCCTTGGTATTCATCCCTATATAATCCTCCAATTAGGCCACCGATCGAGTTATTTCCAGTTACAGCTCCAGAAGCATAACTATTAGATACATTACCTATGTTGATTCCTACTAATCCACCTATTTTATTTCCTCCTGAAACCTGTCCTGTTGAAGTACCATTTTCAATGGATCCCACATTGAAACCAACTAATCCACCAAGATACCTGTTTCCTCCTACGTTTCCGCTGGAATTACTATTGAAAATGAATCCCGCATTGAAACCAACTAATCCTCCAATGGACTCAAAAGGTGCTTCTTCAAAATCCTCTTCCCCTATCTTTGTTACATCTCCAATAACATAAGAGTTCTCTATGATCCCTTCTTCATCGTTCGTTCCTACCAACCCACCAACATTGCTGATTGTTCCTGTTACGCTCCCAGTAACATATGATCCAATAATTTCTCCAGCGTTACGTCCGACTAAACCTCCAACCCACCTCCCTCCTGTTACATTAACATCTACCAAACCCAAGTTCTCCACAACGGCGCTCTCTAAGTATCCAAACAAACCAGTATAGTTCTCCGTAGACCTATCTATAAATAAACCAGTGATAGTGTGTCCATCACCATCGAACGAACCAGTAAATCGATTAGTGTTATCGCCTATTGGGTCAAACCCTTCTCCATCGTTCCAGGTTTGTGTTTCACTCGCATTTATATCATTTATTAGTGCGTAGTGTGCTGTTATGTCTAGTCTAGTTGCGTTTAGTTCTGTTAGGTTGCTTATTTGGTACGGATTTACTTCGGTTCCGTTTCCACCAGCGAAGTTCGCTACCGCTACTGGCAGTATCATAGCTAGTATCAATATTGGTATGATTATCTTAGTTATCTTATTCATTCGTAGATCACCGTGGAGGATAAAGCATT
>PWMI01000030.1 GCA_003558235.1 Candidatus Iainarchaeum sp. | reverse complement strand
GCCCTGGCCGGCGATCGGCCCGCTCAGATCCGCCCAGTTCCCATCACCGGGATCGCCAGCGGCCTGAATGACATAGCCCTTTCCCTCCTCGGCGAAAAACGCCAAGTCGACCCCGGGATACAGATCGTGCTCGACGATATTCGTCTCCTGGAAATCGAACCAGTCGAGATTGAAAAGAAAACCGTCACCCCCCGCGAACGTCAGGTAAAGGTCCCTGACCCCGCCAACCTTTCCGATTCCGCCCGAAAAGGTCTCCCAGTTCTGCCAGCCCCCGGTGCCGTCGACTTCAAGGACACCCACGAGTTCTCCGTCGGGACCGTCGAGGCGAAGGTGGATCTCCCCGCCGGCGGTCGCCGACGACGCCCGGACGGAAAAGGTCTTGAAGCCGTCGGCTTCAAAATCGACCCCTTTGTAAGCCACATAGTCCCCATCCTCGATGAACCCGATTATATCGCCTTCCTGCTGGGCCCCGGAAATCTCGTCAAAATACTCGGCGAAGTAGACGTCGGGGAGGGTGTGGGGCTCCCGATTCACGCGCTCCTTCACCTTTTCGAACAACGTCTTGATCGTCACCACTGTCACATGCGGGTCGAGGTTCTCGACCAAGGTCGCGACATCCGCCATGTTGTGGGTCCAGGCGTGGATATTCATGATGGTGTAGGCGCCCGGATCGCTTGGATCGCTCGAGTACCCGCTGATCCTTTGCGCCATTTGCACGATCTGGTCGTGGTTGAGCCCCCACATATTCTCCCTCATCGCCACAAAGGGGGTGTCGCCGACAAACAACATGCGTCCGGCATCCGCCGCGTAACTGTAAAAATTGATCGAGACCACGCCTTTGACATTCGACTGTTTCGAATAGACCGAAGCGACGCGGTGATACCGCGGGTTGTCCATGAGCGGAAAGTCGAGCATGCCGACATAGGGCATTCCGCTTCGTCCCGAATATTCGTTAAAACGCCTCATGTGCTGTTGGAGGTCGGGATATTCGCTCGGGTACATATAGCCGCCCCCCGAGCCGCCGCTCACAAAGTAATCGCCGGCGGCGTTCTCGTAATACCACTCGAGCCCGGCCGGAGCGAGATCGATCAAGGTCGCGGGCATCGGCCAGTTCATGGGGAAATCCCCCCGGTGCGGGCTGGCAAAGTAATTCGGGTCGTCAGCCATCCCCTGCAGGACGAAAGAAACATTGTCGCCGTCGCTCATCATGATGGCCAAATAATGCGCATCCTCCTCCCCGGGCCTCTCCGGAACGCTCTTTTGTTTTAGCTCGTCCTTTTGCAGGCCCAGGAAGGTGGACAGGTTCATCATCCAGTTGGCGGGCACGGTGAACAGCCCCTTGCGACCGGGGTCTCCCACGTAATCCTCCTCGTGGGGCTTGTTGACGCCGCCCCAGCCGATATGGGGGGAATCGTTTTCCACCCATTCGTAAACCTCGTTTTCATCGAAGAAATTGCCTTCGACGTGCTCGGTTTCGTGATGGATGAGGCCGCGCGTCGCGATAACGAGATCCCGCATCTCGATAATGAAATTTTCCGCTGTAAACAGCAGGTTATTATTGTATTCATCCTTGTAATCATCGAACTCCGAACCGGGTTCCATGAACCGGCCGACATTCTTGACCAGTTCCAGCCCCAGCGCGTCGACCTCGGACTGCAACTCCCGCGTCACCACGATCGCCCCTTTGATTCCGGCCAGGGACGTGGCCATATTGAGTTCCGGATCCGCTATCCTGGTGAGGATGTAACCCGTGACCTCGTCCTTGAACAGATCGAGCAATTCGATCGCGTCCGAATGGGACTCGGTCGTCACCCCGTAGCTCTCGATCATCTTGTCCAGCCAGTAATCGTAGGCCGGCTGCACACCCGAGTTGGTGATGTAAATCCTCGGCTTCTCCTGAGCTAAAACGCCCTGCAGGGAGATGACCATGAGGTACTCGTCGGTGTTCATATCCGCGCGGTCAATCACATGCAAATGCCCGGGCGGCGCGATATCCGGGTAATAAGAGAATTGCGTCGGCTCCGCCTGGAGAACGCCCGCGGGAAGGTGCCAAAGACAGAAAGCCTGAAGCGCCGCGACCGGGATCCAAACCATGCGTCTTAATCTGATTATCGTCATAAAATCACTCCTTGCGTAAATTCCTGGTCGTTTCGGGCCGCCGTCACTCCACGACGACGCGGTAGGTGCGGTTCGCGCTCTCAGAGGCCGGAAAAACCCGCCGCAGCACTTCGTCCTGTCCCTCGATCGCATCCCCCTCGGCGTTCCAGCGAACGGAATCACGGGAGGATTCGATGCGGTACGCCTCCCCTGCATGACCGAAAAACCGGAGTTCGACCGCCCGCTCGATTTCCAGGCCGAAAGGAATGTCGACATCCTCGACGGGCGCCGTCACCGACACGTTGTCCACGCCGAAACTCCCGGTAAACCGCGGCGAATCATGATGGGCGAAAAAGACCCGCGCCCCCTCCGCGGAAGGGTTCACGATCACGGTACCCGCCACCGTGACCCACCCGTTGGCATCGGGACCGGAAACCTCGAGATTGTTCAGATCGTTCGCCCCGCCGGCGACGCCGGCGTTTCCGATCATGTCCCCATTCAGAAACAAGGTCTGCCAACTCTCCTGAACGGGAAAAGGCGCCTCCGGATCGGGCAGGTGCACAAACCGAAGCTGAAGGTGGCCCTCGTTTTGCCCGGCGTTCACGCCGGGATCGGTCCCGATATTCAAATCGAATCGGATCGTGATCTCCTCGCCCTGGAACGCCGCGACGGAAAACCCGAAAGAAGAAAAGTTGCCCACCGGGTCGCCGCTCTCCCGCACGACTTCCTTGAAGTAGCCGTTGCCGCCCTCCGGAGCGCGGGAGGGATCATACTGCCAAATCACCTGGGGATACTCGCCCGCCGACCACTCCCAATGCGAAACCGGATCCCACGAGGGAGCATAACTCGCCGGCTCATGCGCTCCGCCTTCCGGACCGAAATCCGACTCGAACAACTGTGTGACGCCGGCATGACCCGGCAATACGGCGGCCAAAAACGAAGCAAAACCAAAGATCAATAATTTCACCATGAAAACAACTCCCGTTCAATCAAACCGTTCGCATGAATACCCGAAGCCGGGGGACACGCCTCCTTGCGCTCGTATACCCCTGAACCGATGGACTTCATGATTTGGAATTCGCACATATGCCGCAAAGGTTAGCATCATTTTTCATTTTGTCTACTCCTATATATATAACTCGGACTCTGAGTCTTCCATATATATTTTTCGCAAGCGCCGGCTGCCGGGGAGCGAAAATCTTGAAAAAGGCTTGACCCCGGATCGTTATATTTGCTATAGAACCTGCCAATTCCTATAGAGGACGGCCTCATCACTCACTCAAAACGCCTCATTCGCCTCATTGAGACCGATCGACTGCGTTTTCCGCTAAAATCAAATCAAGGCACTGATATGAATAAGAAAAACAAGAAAACCGCCCTCACAACCACCGCCCTCGCCCTGGCGCTCCTTTTCGGCGCCTCGGTTGCCGGCGCGCAGACGATTCTCGGACCGGCGAATCCGACCGCCGACTCGGCGGCGTACGGCTCGGCCGGCGCCGAATGGAACTTCGGCGAAGCCGCGAACGCTTGGGCCGACGCGACGGACGGCGGCGGTTTCATCGAGAACACCGGCACGTTCAATATCGGCGCCACCGACACCAACGAAGGCAGCGTCGACTTCCGCAGCAACACTTTCTCGCTCGGGGCCGCGGCCGACGGCGCCATGCCGGTCGATTTCTCCTTTAACTTCAAGTTCCTGGAAGCAGTCGGAGCGGACCAGGGAATTCGCGTCGACCTGCGCTTCTGGGCGGACCAGGGGGGGGAGGATTTCCAGGGCGAAGATGTCGTCTTCATCGGCACCAACGGCGTCGGAGACACGCAACTGCTCGACGAGTGGCAAAGCTACAGCAAGGAAGCCATCAACGTGCCGGGGGGCGCCTTCTACGCCGACATCCGGGCGACTGTCAACGACTTCGCCCCCTGGGACAGCGGCGGCGCTCAATTCGACAACTTCGCCGTCGTCCCGGAACCGCGCACCTACGCTTTGATCGGAGGCATTCTCGCGCTCGGCGCGACGCTTCTCCGGCGCCGGCTGTCCCGGCGGTAAGCCTCAAACCGGCATGACGAGGGCTTCACAAAAGGCCGCACGGTATCCCGCCGTGCGGCCTTTTGCCGTCCGACCGTCTCGTCCGCGCGCGGGAGCTTCAGGCTTCAGCCTCAATCTAAAAACGGGAGAGGATAAAATAAAGCCCCCGGATCGGATGGGAGTGCGAGATTCGGAATCACCCCCCCTTTTTTCGCCAATAAATTTCCCCGTGCCAGCAGTCCGCCGGACTTGACCGACAGACTCTCAGAATTTTTGAAAAAAATTCGATCCTGCTTGACTTACTGGCCGGCCTAAACATATATATAATGTAAATTAATTCGATTCCGATACGGGGTCAGCCCCGTTTCTTCATTCCATCCTATTGAGTGCTGCGCTCTTGCGGTAATAAATCTCACGTTCCCCTCACCGACACTGAACAACGAACACCGCTCCCATGAAAAAAAACATTCGATCAAAGCCGCCGCACCCCTATGCGGTTCCTAAGCGAAACGCGTTCACCCTGATTGAGCTCCTCACCGTCATCGCTATTATCGGCATTCTGGCGGCAATATTGATTCCGGTCGTCTCCAGCGTACGCGAATCAGCCCGCGCCTCCAAATGTGTGAGTAATTTGCGCCAGATAGGCCTGGCCTTCCATGCTTTTGCCGGCGACCACAACGACCGATTCCCCGCGCTTACCTACAATGGCGCCGCCAGCCATCCTCTTTTACAACTACTTGATTACGCAGATGATCCGGAGGTTTTCATATGCCCCAGCGATCCGGAGCCGAAGGATTATAACTTCTATTACAACGGCGGCCCGGGCAGCCTGAATCGAAACGTACTGAGCCGCCATGGACATGGGCGCCACAACCCCTTTAGCAAGGGCGCGTCCTACACTTTCGCCGAATTTATCTTCGACAGATCCGGGCCCGGCGGCATGGGCCAGGTCGAGGCCGCCCAATTGCGTACATTGCAG
>PWMI01000094.1 GCA_003558235.1 Candidatus Iainarchaeum sp. | reverse complement strand
TTTGGTTTCGGTAGTTTGGGTATCCTTGTTTTGGGTAGTTTCAGTTTTCTTTCTTTCTTTCTTCTTAGGTCCATGTTGAGTAGTAGTCTTTTTTTGTTTTTAAGCCTTGGTGATTTTACTTTACTTTTTCTAGTTGGTAGTTTGGTATCTCTATGTGTCCTAGAAGTACGCCTGCATCTAGGAAGCCGTGTGCGTATGATACTGCTTCCAGGGATGTTTCTGGATCTCTTTCTCTGTAGTAGAGTGAGTCTTCGTAGTAGTCACGTGCGAACTTCATGAGTGTTTCTCCTTTCTCCGTTTTGACGTTGGCTTTTTCGATGCATTCTCTCGTTACTTCGATGCATCTGCTGAGTTTATTTTTTTTCTCCATGTTTGTATGCCTCGAGGTACTCTTCTTCTTTTTTGTGTAGTGTTCCTGGCACGATGATGGTGTGTGGTGCTGGGGGTAGTGGTTGGTTCACGAGTTCCTTTATTTTTCCGTACTTTATTTCTTGTTTTGGTGATCCGAGTTGCGCGACTATGGCTACCTCTGTTTCTTCGTTGCATGCTTGTTTCTTCATTTCTATTATTCTTTGTAGTGCTTTGTCTGCTGTTAGGTATCTTCCTTTTTCTTTTTCTATGTCTAGGAGTACTAGTGTGTGTAGTCCTCTTTCTTTGTTATTTTTTATCACGTCGTAGAAACTGGTTGGTTTGTATTCTCCTTTCCAGAATGGCATGGTAGTTGTTTTTCCGAATTTGTATATCTGTAGTCCTGTTTCTCCTATCGCTGAGTATATGCTGGCGTTGTGTATTATCTCTGTTTTGATGTTTCTTTCTCTTGCTCTGATGATTAGGTCTGCGTGGGTGGTTGCTACCATTGGGTCTCCGGGTACGAGTAGAGCTATCGTGTTTGATTCTGCGTACATGAATATGTTTCCTTTTTCCACGAAGTCTCTGTCTGCGTACTGTATCCTTTTACCTATTTTTTCTTCGTATTTTTCCTTCGTTGCTCCTGGTAGATGACTCGTGTAGTTCTCTAGGTACACTAGATCTGCTTCTTTTGCTTTTCTCAGTCCTTTGAGGGTTAGGTCTTCTGGATCGTGTAGTCCTAGCCCTATTAGTGTTATCTTCTTCATCTTAGTTGCTCCTGAGTTGTTCTTTGAGGTTTTCTATGAATGTGTTCAGGTCTTTTTCTTTTACTTTTCCGCCTGCTGCGTTTGAGTGGCCACCGCCTTGTGCTTGTATTCCTTCGCAGGCTCTTGGGACCACTTTGCTTAGGTCTTTTTCGAATGCTCTGAAGCTGAAGTAGTAGTTTTTTTCTTTGTTTGATGCTACTGCTACTGTGTAGTCTGGGTACTTGAGTCTTAAGTGGTCTACTGCCATGTTCTTGATGTTTCTCTTTGGTCTTATTATCGCTAGGACGAGTTTTGATTCTTCATATATCTTTACCTCTGCTTTTCTGGTTTCTTCTATCATTTCTCTGTAGGCTTTGTTTCTTGATTTGAAGATTTTTTTTGCTTTTCCGTATTTTTCTTCGGCTATCAGTGAGGGGTTTTCGTCTTCGATGCTTTTGAGCGTTAGTTCGAGTAGTTGTTGTGCTTGTTGGTTGTTGAAGGATGCTGCTGCCATTGCTCTTACTACTTCCAGGAGGTCCCAGTCCAGTCTTCCGCTGGGTATGTATATCTCTTCTTCTTTTGGTGTTAGTTTGATCTGTTTCAGGGTTTCTTTTAGCCTTGTGTCTCCGTATGCTGAGATTATTGCCCAGGGCTTTGTGTTCTTGGTTCCCCCTGCTTGTGTGTATAGTTGGTGGCACATGGCTCCTGCTGAGGGCAGTACTTCTTTTTGCCATGGGTTTACGTATACTCCTCCTTCGTTTGGTTGGAGTTGTGGGTGGTGGTCTATGGTGAGTGTGCGTATTCCTTCTTCCGTGTTTTCTCTGTATACTTCATTGTTTGGTGTGTAGTCGAGGAAGATGATTGTTTGTGCTTTTGTTTTTTGGGCTTCTTTTCGTATCTTTTCTTGGGCTTCTTTTCCTCTTGATAGGATGAATATGTTTTTTATGTTTGTTTGGTTGAATTCTTTTTCTTTGAGGAGTTGGGTGATTATCGCTGTGCTTATTACTCCATCTCCGTCTCTGTGGGCTATTATCAGTACTCTGGATTCCTTGTTTGTATTTTCTATGAACTTTTCTGCTTTTTTCAGTTCTTCTTTTAACTCCATTCTTTGTCCACTACTTCCGTTTTTTTGAGTTCTTCTATTCTTTTGGCTATTTCTTGGTGTTGTTCCGTTACTTCGTTGATTTTCTCGATTTCTTCAGCGGTTGTTTTTATTCCTTTTTTCTTGAGTTTATCTGTGTCCACGGTTTTTCCTTCTCTGAGTCTCTTTATCTGTTCTTCTACTGCGTCTCTTTGCGTTGTAAGTGACTCTATCTCTGTTAGGACGCTTCCCATTGTTCTTCTTGGTAGTCTGTCTCTAGCGACTTTTCCTACCATCCCTATGTTCTTTATCCACCACTTTGTTTCGTAGTCCTGGCCTCTTTGTTTTCTTTTTCTTTCAAGGTTTTCTCGGAGTTCCATGAGTTCTTCTTCTACTTTTTGGCTTCGTATCATGGATTTTCTCTGTGTTTCAAGTCCTTTCTCTATTCCCTCTAATTTTTTGACTAGTTCTTCTCTTTCTTTGATTGGGTTTCCTTTTGGAATCATTTTGGCTAGGTTCTTTTCGAGTTTTCGGATGTTTACTCTTTTTCTTTTTTTAGCCATGTTCTTCACTCCTTGTTTAGGGTGTTATTCTGTCTAGTTTGTAGTAGGTTATGTCTCCTTCTTTGTCTACGACTGCGTAGATCATTTTTTTCCTAACATTCTGCGCTAGTCTTATTGCTCTACTGACTTCCGGTATCTTGAATGTTTGGTGTTCCTGTATTGATTGTACTAGCCATATTGCGTGCCCTGTTCCCGGTTTTTCTCCTCTTTTGTATACTCTGTAGTCTGATCCGAACTTGAATCCTGTTCTTACGCAGAATCCTCTGTCTCTCAGGTCTTTGTATACTGGGTACTTTTTGGGGAAGTCTGGGTCTTGCTTGGTGAACTGTGCTCTGAGTTTTTTTAGGTCTTGGTCTTCGCCTTCTTCGTTCTCTACTGGGAACTCTCTTCTCTTTTCTTTCAGGTAGAGTGTTTCTTCTTGTGATAGTAGGAGCGTGTTGTCTTGTTTCTCTCCGTATCCTTTTTCTTCTAGTTCTTTCACTAGTTCTTCGTTGTGTATGTGTATCTTTCCTTTGGTTATCTGTGGCATTTTATTTCCTCGTTTTACTTGTCTGGTAGTATATTAGAGATTTAGTGTTTAAAATCTGTGTGGGAAAGAAAGAGGTAGAAAAGTGAAAAATAAGGGGGGTTTGGGGGTTTCGTTGTTTGCTGGTCTTCTACTTGCGTAGGTTTTCCTTGAGCCTTGCTTTTATGTCGTCTCTTTTCCATACCACTAGTGAGATCACTATCAGTGCTATCAGGACCATCAGTCCTATTGCTGGGTTTGCTAGTGCTCCTAGTACCATTCCTGTTATTCCTGTTGGTCTTTCTACTGGTTCATCTACTGGTTCATCTACTATCTCTATTTCCTGTGCGTGTGTTACTATGTTCTTGAATTGGCTTACTGGTACGTAGCCATCTTTTCTCAGTACCACTTGGAATGTTTCTAGTGGTGCGAGTGACACGTTCCACGCTACTGTTGGGTTTTCTAGTATTACTTCGTCTGGTGCTGGGAATATTGCTATGTCGTTTATTGTTTGTGCTATGGTGCTTGGTATGTCCATGGTTATTCTGAAGCCGTTTTCTTTGTCTGCTCTGTTTTCGAACTTCATCACCATTTCAGTTGTTCCTTCGTCTGCGTCGTACCTGTATCTTCCTGTTACTCTGATGTTTGCTGTTGTTGGGTACTCTACGTTCTCTGTGAATGACTCTGTTGGTATCTCTTCTTCTGGTAGTTTCACCGTGACTTTAACGGTGTCTGTGTCTGTGTATCCCTGTGTGTTTCTTACTTCGAGTTTGGCTGTGTATGTTCCTGGTTCCGTGTAAGTGTGTGTTGTTGTTCCTGTTGTTGTTGATACGTAGTTCCATGTTCCGTCGTTGTTGAAGTCCCATCTGTATCTGGCTATCTGTCCTTCTTCGGTGTATCCTTTTCCTGTGAAGGTTACTTCTTGGTTTGTTTCTACTGTTCTATCGTGTCCTGCGTCTGCTATTGGTCTTATTACTGCTTCTGGTTCTTTTTCCGTTGTGAAGTTCCATACTTTGCTTGTTACTGTGGTTGTTCCGTCGCTTGCTTCAACGTACCATTTGTATGTTGTTTCGTATTCTAGGTCGCTCCATCTTACTTCTGCTTCTCCTTGTCCGTTCACCTGGTCTGTTCCTATCAGGAAGTTTGTTCCGTTTTCGTAGAACCTAACGGTTACTTGGTCGCCGTCTGCGTCGTATATGTCTACTTCTAGGTCCACACGGTCTGCTCTTATTCCTTTTTCTCCGCTTCTTGGGTGTAGTAGATCTACTTCAGGTGGTTCGTTTGATGCTCCAACCGTGAAGGTCCTTACACCTTGTACTGGATACTGTACTGCGTCGTATCCATCGTCTGCGGTGAAGTAGTACTCATATGTTCCTTCTTCGAGTACTTCAGTTTGCGCTGTGTATGTGCACCATGTGGTGTAGTCTGTGCAGGTTGTCTGTAGGTTGTAGACTTTTACGTTTCCTTCTTCCCAGTCTTCGGATTGTTCTTTGTAGTATACTCTTACTTCTCCTTTGTCATTGTCTGCGTCTCTGTATTCTGCGCTGAACGATACCATGTCCGTGTCTTCTGGGTTGGTTGGTTGTACGTTTCCGTTTGCTAGTTCTGGTTCTGTGTTGACTTTCTCAACGTTTACCACTACTGGGTGGGTTGTTGAGTCGCCGTCGTTGTCGGTTACTTTTACTACTGCTACGTACTTTCCTTCTTCGTCGTAGGTGTGTACTGCGTATCCGGTCCATGGGCTCACGTATTCCCAGTTTCCGTCGTTGTTGAAGTCCCATTTGAATGCTTCTGGGTTGCTCTTCACGTAGCCGTCTTCGTCTTCCGCTTCAACGTAGAAGTGGAATCCTTTTCCTTGTCTGAGTGTTACTTCTGGTCCTACTATGTTGGTTATTTTTGGTAGTCTGTTCTGTCCCACTTTTACTATGACGGATTTTGCTGCTGATTCTGCGCCTCTTCCGTCTACCGCTTGGAACCTTGCTGCGTATAGGTCAGCTTCGTCGTAGGTGTGTGTTACTACTCCTGATGTTGTTGATACGTAGTCCCAGTTTCCGTCGCTGTTGAAGTCCCATCTGTACTCCGCGATGGAGTCTCCGTCTGGGTCTGATGCGTGTCCATATAGTACTATGGTTTCGCCTTTTCTTGGTTCTTCGGTGTTCGCGGATACTGTTACTTCTGGGGGGTTGTTTGCGTTGTAGTGTATCTGTATTGGTATCTTGTTTGTCGCTGTTTTTCCTGTTTCATCGGTTACTTGTACTACTGCTTCGAAGTTTCCTTCTTGCCAGTAGGTGTGTGTAACTTTGTCTGCGTTTGATCCTGCTTGGTCCCATGTTCCGTCGTTGTTGAAGTCCCACTTGTAGTATGTTATTTCTCCGTTGTAGCTGCCTGATCCGGATGCGTCGAACTGTACTGTTAGAGGTGGCTGCATCGAGGATGTTTTGTCCGCGGAGATTGCTGCGATTGGTTCTTGTGGTGAGATTATTCTTATGTCTTCTTCCACTATTCCAACTGCACCGTGTTCATCTTCTACCATTAGTTTTACTCTGTGTAGTGCTGGCTCGGTGAAAATTGGGTTGATTGTTTCTCCTGTGTATGTGTTGCCGTCTATCTCCCATTTGTACGTTAGGTCGTAGCCTTGTGCGTCGTATCCATCTGCGGTTATCTCTACTTGTTTGTTTATTGTTCCTGGTTCTTCGAAGTTTATGGTTGCTGTTGGTCTTGGGTTGTATTGAAATTGAACTTTTCTGGTAGTTGTCACGTCGCTGGTTAGGCTTCTGCTTTCACGTGCTTTCACTACTAATTCGTACGTGCCTCCGTTGGCGTCCATTTGTACTACTTCAGAAAGAGTTTTCTTTGTTCTGCTTCCAGTCCACTTTATTTGATCTGTTTCTTGGTTTGTTTCAGTGTCTACTAGAGTCATCCTGTTTCCATTCAGATCTCTTATCTCTATTGTCATCTCTACTATTCTTCCCTTTCTCCAGTAAGCTGTTCTTTCTGCTGTTGTTTCTATGTTTATTGTTTCTCCTTCGTTGATTATCTGGTTGGTTGTTGGTTCTGCTATGCTTACTGATGCTGCTGTCGCTACTCCTAGAACTAGGAATAGCACTAGAAATGCTTTCAGTACATTTCCTGTTGTTCTTTTGTTTAACATGTTTATCCACCTCTGTTTTAATGGGTCTCCCCGTTAACATATTGTTGTAACTTGTGAGTAAGAACATTTATAAAGTTTACCTTTTTTGCAAACTTTTGGCCATGTTCCTACTTCAAGCCCACTGCCCATTATGAGACAGTGATTGTAAGTTATATGCACTATTATTTATAAGTGTTTCTTTTTTGCAGTTCTTTCTTGAAAACTAGATCACTCTTACTTGTATGTTTGCTTCTTTCAGTTCTTCTTCCATTTCGTCTGCTTCTTGACTCTTCTTCATCACTACTTCGTCCACATCGTTTATCTTGTATACAGCCATTATCTTCTTGGTTGGTTCTCCCCACTCCATGTTGGTTTCCACCATCATCCTTTGGCTCGCTATCTGCTTTATGTCTTCCATTATTTGTTCTCCTTTCTTTATTCTGGATCCTGCGTATCCTGCTGGTATGTTGCCTATGTCTTCTCTCTTTACGACGTGCAGTAGAATCAGTTCGTGTGTGTCTTTTAGTGCTTCTTCAAGGAACTTTGGGTCGTTTTCTTTTTCGGTTAGTATCGGAATCAGTTTCCTCATCGAATCGGTTCCCCCTAGCTTTTGGTGTAGACGTCTTTCTTCTTTTCGACTATCTCCCCATCTTCCCTCATCAGTGTTAGGGCTGTTTTGCATAGTTCTTCTTCTATTCCAAGGTCTTCACTTATGTCTTGGACTATCTTTTCTTCTCCCAGTTCTTTGACTATCTTGTCTTTCAGTTGCTCGAGTTTGTCTTTTTTTATGACGTAGTACTTTCTGTCGAAGCCTCTTATGCCTCTTACTTTGTTCTCTATTCCTTTTTCTTTTATTTCTTTCTGTAGTTCTTTTGCTTCTCTTTCTTCTTCTACTACTGCGTACCCTTTGTTTTCTAGCTTGTCTATTGAGTTTTCTTTTCCGGTTACGAGTGGGAAGTACTCTCTGTCTATCCCTATCCTTTTTTCTCCTTCTTTGGTGTATTCGAATAGGACTCCTTTGTTGATGAGTTTCTTCATGGTTTTCTCTTCTTCTTCCTGGAGGAGTACGTGTAGGTTGTTTCGTGTTCTTTTCCAGTGTCTGATCTTGCCTATCTTCTTGAGTACTTTCAATTCGTCTTTTGTTAGTTCGTCTTCTTCTTCGTTTGAGTTTCCTTTCTTTCCGGGTATGAGTATGACTAGGTCTTTGTATGGGTTTAAGAAGTTTATGTCTTGCCCTGGCTCGATTCCCAGTTTTTCAGCGATCTCTTCAGGTATCTCGCTGTATGTTGTGCCTTTGAATTCATGTGTTTTTCCTTTGGCCATTTTCATGCAGCTCCCATCAACACTCTGTATATATTCTGTTGTTGGTGGTATAACACCTTTTTCTTTGTCCTTCTTATTAATTGTGATTAGTACCCTAATAGTGAAGTACTTCGGTGACGTTAATTTATCTTGGAGAGAGTGATTGAATGAAGATCGATCCTGAGAAGTGTGTTAGGTGTAAGGGTACGCAGTACCTCTGTGGGAAGGTTCAGTGTCCCTTGAAGAAAGGTTTTAACTTGATGAAGGGGATCGAGGAGGTTTCTAAGGGTAGGGAGTTGTTTGGTGAGTCTCAATCTGTTTTCATTGGCTCTTGGAACTACCCTAAGGTTTACGTTGGTCCTCTTTCAACCAAAGAGTTGTTCATGGAGGACTATCCTGAGGAGTGGTACGGTAGGGGGTTGGATGATATAGTGAAGCATAGGGTCAGTTTGTTCAGGGGTAAGGAGCCTAGGAGGATAGGTGAGGCTGTTGATCCGTCGGAGGGGTTGAGGAAGCTTCAGTTCATAGCTATGGCTGAGCCTGAGACTGGTACCGAGGTTGAGTTTAGGCGGAAGCCGAGGTTCAATGTGAGTTTTGATTCCAATGCTCCTCCCTTTGGTCCCAGCGAGGAGACCAAGAAGGTCGATTTGAGTTCAAATCCAAGTGTTCCTCGTGTGGTTGATAGCGTGGCTGAGGATGATTTGAAGGCTTCCGATGGAATGTGGAGGTTGTATGAGAAGGGGATTAAAACGAGTCACATTTCTAAAGTGCTTTCTGTGGGTGTTTTGGGTAGGAGTAAGGATCGTAAGATGGTCCCTACCAGGTGGGGCATAACCGCGACCGATGATGAGATCGGTAAGAAGCTGCGTGAGGAGATAAGGGACTTCAAGCAGGTTAATGACTATCTTTTGTTTGAGGGTAACTACTTGGGAAACTACTTCGAGATTCTTGTTGCACCTGGTAACTGGAGCTTCGATGTCATTGAGATATACACTGAGAACTCTCTTTGGAGCCAGGGAAGAACTTTAGCTGTGAGTGATTATGAGAGGAGTAGGGGCAGGAAGAGTTACGCTTCGGATGTTGCGGGGGGATACTACGCTGCCAGGATAGCTGTTCTTGAGTGGATGAAGAGGAAGAAGAGGAAGGGGACTGCTTTGGTTGTTAGGGAGATTAAGAGTTCTGCTCCTGTTGGTGTTTGGAAGGTTCGTGAGACCTGTAGAGGTACCATGTTGAATGATCCTGTTAGGTTTGATTGTTTGGAGGGTGCTCTTGAGGAGATGAGTGCTAGGCTGGATACCGGTAGGATGTGGGAGAAGGAGTCCAGTATACTCGGTGACTTGAGGTCCAGGTCGATTCTTCAGAAGTACATGAGTAAGAAGTTACCTTGATAGGTGTTTCGTGAGTTCCTCTATATTTATTCTTTCTTGTTCCATCGTGTCGCGTTCTCTCACCGTGACGGCGTTGTCTTCGAGGGTGTCGTAGTCCACGGTTATGCAGTACTTTACTCCTACTTCGTCTGCTCTTCTGTATCTTTTTCCTATTGATCCTGAGTCGTCGTAGTAAACGTCGATTTGGGTGTTCAGTTGTTTGTGTACTTCCTCTGCTTTTTCGGGTAGTCCATCTTTGCTTACTAGTGGGAGTACTGCTGCTAGTTGCGGTGATACTTGTTTTGGTAGTGCTATGTATGTTCTTTTGTCTTCTTCTTTGTGGTACTTGTCGAGGAGGATGAGGATGTTTCTGTCTATTCCGAAGGTTATCTCCATCACGTGGGGTATGAATCTTTGTCCTTGTTTGGTGATCTTCATCTTTTCCCCTGATTTCTGCCCGTGTTTCTTGAGGTCGTAGTCGGTTCGGTAGTGCATCGCTGCTATCTCTTTGTATTCTCCGTAGGACTTGAAGTATGCTTCGAAGTCGAACTGTATCTTGTTGTAGAAGGCTTTTTCTTCCTTGCTTTTTTCGTATAGTCTTATCTTGGTTATTCCTAGTGATTGGTAGAATTGGTGTATCTTGGCTAGGTAGTAGAGGTACATTCTGGGTTTTCCTTCTTCGTTCATCTGTTGGATTGTTTTCACTTGGGTTTCTTTGCTCTGTCCTGCTGGTACTACTTCTACTTCGATGTGTTTGATTTCATCGAAGTTTGGGTGTTCCTCGAGTTTGTTTGGGTTGAAGAAGATCTGTATCTCTGCCTGGGTGAACTCTCTTTGTCTGAATAGGTCTTGCCTGGGGGATATCTCGTTTCTGTAGGCTCTGCCTATCTGTGCTAGTCCTAGGGGTAGTTTTTCTCTGTTGGCGTAGTACTCTCTTTTGAATGCTGTGAACATTCCTTGTGCTGTTTCTGGTCTGAGGTACGCTGTTTGTTTTGTGTGTGGGCCTACTTCTACTTTGAACATTAGGTTGATTTCGTCCGCGTCTTCGAGTTCTCCTCCGCATTTGTGGCACTTTATTTGGTGTTCTTCTATGACTTCCCTGAATTGCTCGGGTGTGAGTCCTTCGAAGGATTCGTTGAGTTCTTTTTCGAGCACTTGGTCTGCTTTCTCAGTGTTTTTGCACTTGCTGCACTTCACCACTGGGTCAACGAACTGTTTTAGGTGTCCGCTTGCTTCGAATACTTTTTCAGGCATTATGGTTGAGGTTTCCATTTCATGGAAGTTTTCGTTGAGTCCTTTCAGGAAGAAATCTCTCCAGTAGTTCTCGAAGTTGTTTTTTATCTTTTTTCCCACTGTCCCGTAGTCATAGAACCCTGCTAGTGATCCGTGTATCTCGCTGGAGGGGTAGTATATTCCTCTTCTGAGGGCTATCTTCTCTATGTCTTGTTGCGTGGTCATCCTACTCTTCCTTCGCTTTTTCTTTTGAACCTCATTGAAATAGTGAGTACTATTTTTAATGAATCATGATTAAAAAGGATATACCCAATTTAGTTGGGTGGTGTTAACATGGTTGATTATGGAGATGTGAGGGAGAAAGCGATGAAGGATACCCGTGAGAAGATGCGGGTGAGGAAGGGTGAGAAGGATAAGCTCATTGTTTACTTGGTTAAGTTGATGGATGGGGTGGATGAAGCGAGCAACATACTCCTGGATAGGTTCAAGGATTCTTACTCCCTTTATTTCCCTGAGTTGAGTAACCTGGTTTCCGGTTCAGATGATTATCTGCGTTTGGTGAGTTCACTTAAGAATAGGGAAAGCTTCACGAGGGAGAGGGTTCAGGAGATCCTTGAAGATGAGGCAAAATCCTCGAGGGTTGCTGAAGCATCTTCGAGTTCCACTGGAGCGGACATTGATGAAGAGTCACTTGGTCTGCTCTTGGAGTTGAGTGAATCCATATTGAACATGAGGGAGAGGAGAAGGTCCTTGGAGGAGCGAATAGGTAGTTTGATGGAGGAAGTTGCTCCTAACCTGCGTGCTGTTGTGGGTGGATCCATCGGGGCTCGTTTGATTGCTGAAGCTGGTTCACTGGAGAAGTTAATGAAGTTCCCTGCTTCCACGGTTCAGGTGCTGGGTGCTGAGAAGGCTCTTTTCGCTCACTTGAGTAAGGGTGTGAATCCACCTAAGCACGGAATCATCTTTCAGTTCCCTATGCTGAGGCGGTCTCCCCTTGATAAGAGGGGCAAGATTGCTAGGAGGATAGCTGCCAATGCATCGATCGCGAGCAGGATAGACTACTTCAAGGGAAGTTATAGTGGCGATGAATTGAGGAAACAGCTTGAGGAAGATATAGAAAAGATACTTGAGGAGTAGTTAGCTGAAAAGTTAGAGTTAATCAATCGATTTTTTTCTTCTATTCATCCAAAGGGTTTCCTAGTGGCGCGAAGATTAGTGTTAGAACTTCATTCCAGTCGTAGTGCCCAGAGTAGACGTATTTTTCACCTGTATTTACTCCTGAGCCCCCTATTTCCTGCCAATCTCCATTTTTTGTCCATATGGTGAGGGTTCCTTCTTCTATTTCTTCAATGTCTTCTTCATCATAGTGTATCCTGAGGCTCATGTTGGCTCCTAATAGCGTTGGAGTGATTTCTAGGTATTTACCAATTCCCAGTTTATCATCAAGGGAGGTTATCGGATCCGATGGGTTTATTTTTATTCCTGTTGCGTTGAAGGAGGTAGTTACTTGGTTTTCCAATTTTTTCAACGTGAGGTTTTCAATCTCATTTTTAAATATTTCCATAGTGTCTTCATGATCGTATCTAGCAATGAATGAGTCGGTAGAGCTGTTTGTCACTATGTTATTTATTATCGTGTTTTTCATTGAATTGAATGGATTTGTGTAGTATGGATCATAATAATCTATTTCAATTCCTTCTTCCCCGCTATTTGTAATGATGTTGTTTGTTATCATGTTTCCTGAAACCGTTATCTTTATTCCGGATCCTCCGCTATTATCTATGATGTTTTGATCCACTAGGTGACTTCCTCTGTTCCAGTTTCTTCCCCAGGAATCATCCACTGTGTCTACTAATGTCACCCCGCTTGCTCCGCTGTTGATTATTTGGTTTTCTTCTACCATGTTTCCTACTGCAGAGGTTATGCGAACTCCCCAGTGTGTCGTGTTTTTAACCTTGTTTTCAGAGAGTAAGTTGTGCATGCTTACTCCTCCAATCCATATGCCTGTGCTAACACTATTGAGAACTTCGTTTTTCGAAACTGTGTTGTAGTGTGAACTTGAGAGCAGGGTTATGCCTCTAGAGTTGCTTTTTACTTCGTTTTCTTCTACTAAATTGTTTTCACAAGATGAAATAAGTTCTATTCCTTGGTATCCATTTGACACTTCATTATTTCTTATGTGGCCGTTGTTTGATCTTGTTAGGCGTATTCCTTTCCAGTAGTTATCGATAACTAGCCCTTGAATCTCAACGTTTTCTGTGTTTGATGCGTAGACTCCGTATGCTGTTATCCATTCACCACCTACTCTTCCAGGTCCCTTTAGTTCGTATCCATTGCCTCTTATTGATACGTTGTCTGAGAATATGCCTATGCAGTATTCTTCACCGTTTTTTGTTCCTTCAAGGTCTTTTTGGAGTAGGTATGTGCCGGGTTCGGTTATTTTTATGCATTCTCCTATTGCTCTGAATTCTCCTGATCCTTCGATTATCCAGTCTGATTTTCCTGCCATGCATGCTTGTTTTATGGTTGTTACTGTTGTGGGTGCGTGCATGGATACTCTTGCTATGTCTTCCGCTGTTTGCCATCTTGGTCCGCTGCATATTTCTTCGCATAGTTCGCTTTGGATTGCTCTTGTGGATCCTGGTTCTATTCCTTCTGCCATTAGGAGTGTTGCGCAGCTTGATGCGTCTCTTTTTAGTTCCATTACTCTTGCTGATGTTCTTGCGCCTGTGAATGCTCCTGATACTACTACTATCACTACTGCTACTATTGCTATTACGGCTGCTACTATGATTAGGTACTCGAGTGATCCTTGTGCTTTTTGGTTGGATTTGTTTTTTTCCATGTTTGTTCGGGTGAAAAAGAGTTTAAGAGTTTATAATGATTGTAGTTCAGGTTAGTTCTTCCAGTTGGTTTTTGAGTTTATTCGCTTTTGATTTGAGTTCTTTCAACTCTTTTTCTAGTTCCCCTATTTTTTTCTTTGTTTGATTTATTTTTCTTCTTGGCATGTGTTGGTTTGGTTTTCTTCTGCCGTTTACGTATGGCTCTATTTGTTCTTTCTTTTCCTGGATTTCTTGTTTTACTTGATCTATTCTTGATTCGGTTTCTTCTATCTTGTTCTTTGTTTCTTTTATTTTTCTTTGGTTCTTTTTTTTACTCGTTTTTTTGGCTTGGTTTTTTCTTCTTAGTATTCCCATTTTTTCACTTCCTCTTTTTCAGTTACTGTTTTGGGGTATAAGTGTTTAATTGTTTGTGTTCCATAATCTATGTATGGTTGTTACTGGGTTGAGCGATGGTGTTTATAGTGTTGATGGTCGTGTTGCTACTTTGAACTTGGTTCCTGGTTCTAGTGTTTATGGTGAGGAGCTTAGGGTTGTTGATGGTTTGGAGTATAGGATGTGGAATCCTTATAGGTCTAAGCCTGCTGCTGCTTTTAAGAAGGGTTTGAGGGATTTTCCTGTTGCGAGTGGTGATGTTGTTCTTTATTTGGGTGTTGGGGATGGTACTACTGCTAGTCACTTGTCGGACGTTGTTGGTGAGGATGGGTTGATTGTTGGTGTGGATGTTTCTGAGAGGGCTTTTGAGAAGTTCATGTTGCTTTGTGGGGAGAGGGGTAACTTGGTTCCTGTTTTGAGTGATGCTGGTAGGCCAAGTGAGTTTAGTGAGTTTGTTCCGGGTGAGGTTGATGTTGTTTATCAGGATGTTGCTCAGGGTGATCAGTTGAGTATACTTGTTAGGAACGTTGAGGTTTTTTTGAAGGATGGTGGTTTCTTTGTTTACGTTGTTAAGTCTAGGAGTATAGATGTTTTGAGGGATCCTAAGGAGGTTTTTAAGGAGGAGGTTTCTGGGTTGAGGGCTGCTGGTTTGGTTGTTGAGAGTGTTACTTATCTTCATCCTTTTGAGAAGGATCATGCTATGATTGTTGGTCGGAAGGGATAATTAGTTTGTTTTGAATGCGTTTATGACTGCTGCTAGTTCTTGTTTTTCTCTTTGTGGGTTGCTTGCTGCGTATGTTCCTAGTCTTTTGTATTCGCAGTTGATTATGAGTGTTGGTGCTTCTTCTATGGTGTAGTATTGGCTTATTTCTGAGTCTTCGTACATTTCTCCCCAGTCGCAGGTTAGGTGTGTTTGTGATGCGCAGTAGTACTCTACTTCTAGTCCTGTTATTTCTTCTTCTAGTTCTTTGAGTATTTCTCTTTGTTTGGTTGATGCTTCGTGGTTTATTGCTTGGATTGCTAGTATCTTGACGTGGTTGTCTCCGCTTGGTGTGCAGAGGGTTGTTTCTTCGCAGTAGAACATTTTTTGGTATATTATGTTTGCTCCTGCTCCTATGTCGCATATTGCTTGGTCTATTTTGGTTGGGGTGTATGTTCTGGGTTCTCCTTCGCTTATTCTTTGTTCTAGTTCCTGCATTCTGTGGTCGAGTTGGTTTATGGATGTTGATGCTACTGCTAGTAGTAGTATTATGGAGATTATTCCTACTATGGTGACCATGGCTATTTCTGGTCTCCATTCTAGGTACTTCATTGTTTCTTTTTTCTCTAGGTTTTTTATGTATTCTTCATCGTTTTCTTGTGTGTGTACTCTTGTTTTGTGTATCTTCATTCCTCTTTCTGAGTCGAAGTCTTCTCCGCATATTGGGCACTTTACCATGTTTATCTCCTGTTAATTAGATTTACTTCGGTATTAATATTTCTATGCTTGTTGTTTTTTCCACTTGGTTATTTTTTCGTTAACTCTTCGCTGGATGTCTCCTTGAGTTATGTCTATTGGTAGCTTGTGTCTCTTGAGTTCTTCGTATGCTTCGTTGGCGAACCTTCCTGTTCTCTCTACTGCTTCCCTGGATGGTTCTCTTCTGACTAGACCTTGTTTTTTCCAGTTTTCCACGGATTCTTGGACGTGTTGCCTTACTTTTTGTTCTTTTAGTTTTGCTTCGTTTATTCCGGCGTTCATTTCGAGTTTTTTCTGTGTCTCCTGCATGACTTGCTGTTTTGACATGTTGGGGTTTCTGTTCATGATTTCCTTGGCTCCTTTCATTACTTTGGATGCGTTTTCAATGCTCAGTTTCTCTTCTTTGCCTAGTGTTCCTGTTTTTCTGTATTCTCTAGCGAGTTGGTCTTTTATTCCTCCTGCTGTGAATCTTTTATTTTCTCTTTTTTTCCTTTCGTTGATTTTTTTCCTGATGCTCATTTTTTCTTCCTCTTTTTAGCGTGTATCACGAAGTATCCTGCGTTTTCAACTACCTCTGGATCCAGGTACCTGAGTTCTCTTTTTTTAAGTAGTTCTTTTAATTTGACTTTTTTTATTTCTACTTCGAATCCTTTTGAGGTGAGTTCTTTTTGGAGTTTTTCTGGGTTTACTGCTTTCTCGCTTTTTTTTCCTTCGATGTATCTGTCGGTTATCATTACTTCGTCGGATACTCTTGTTATTTCTTCTATTACTTTTGTTCTTTTTTGGGGTTCGACGTGTGTTAGTACTTCGTTTATTATGGTTGGTCCAAATGCTTTGTCTTTGAATGGTAGGTGTCCTTTGGTGACGTCGTGTTTTATTTTTGCTGCTTTTCCTTTGTCTTTGAGGAACTGTTCCTGCACGTCTAGGTATACTTTTTGTCCTGATGTGCGTATTGGTGATTGGAATGGTGCTGGTCCTGGTCCTATTTCGAGGACGTTTGGGTTTTCTCCTTTTTTCATTCTTTCTTCCACGTTTCTCTGTATCTTTTTCTCTGTTGTTTCTAGTGCGTGTCTTGCTTTGGGGTAAGTTAGTTTCTTGAATGTTTCGAATGGTTGGTTGGCGAACTCCCCTCCTTTTCTGTATAGTTTTCTTGGTTTGAACCAGTGTTTTTCGGCTTCTTTCTCTCTTTTTTCTGCTCTTTTATTAGCTTCCCTGATTTTTTTTAGGACTTCTTTTTTGTTCACATTCAACCCTCACTAAAAGTAGTGTCTTTACTGCTATAAATGCTTTGTAAATTTATTGGAAAGCGGGGTTTTCCTCACTTTCCTTTTTTCTTGTTTAGTGTGTATAGTGCTATCGCTATCGCTATGAGCGCTATCACTAGTGCGTAGGTTAGTCCTGATGCTGCTGTTATTGGGGTTACTATGATTGATTCTTCTTGGAATACCGCTGTCACTGTTCTGTTTTCGTCCATCGTTACTGTGCATGTGGTTCCGCTGCAGTCTCCTGTCCATTCTACGAACTCCCATCCTTCTGCTGGGTCCGCTGTTACAGTTACTTCTTCATCTTTCCCGTATATGTGCGTTCCTTCTTCTGGGTCTGTTGTTCCTTGTCCTTCCACGTTGATGGTTAGGTGGTATCCTTCTGATAGTATGTTGAACGAGGTTTCTTCGTTGTACCATGTTACGCTGTACTCTCCTGGTTCCACTTGTTCTCCTGTTGAGTTGTATTCTTTCTGGTCCCAGATGTATGTTACTTCTTCTTCTGGCCCTAGTTCTATCGGGACTTGCATAAAATTTGAGTCTGGATCGTAGAATGTTACTTCTTGGTTCTCTATGATGTCCTTGATGGCGTCCGGTATCGCTGGGCTATTTCTGGATAAGCTGATGGTTTCTGAGTACGTGTTTCTTATGGTAATCTGTACTTCTTCCCCTACTTCGTAGTTGTTTTTATTTGTTGTTACTTGAACGTATCCTTCTATCTCTTCTATCGTGAACTCGATGGATTCGTTGAACCATTCTACTTTGTATTGTCCTGGTTTCGCGTGAACTCCAACGTATTCACCATCCCTGTAGAAGTACTCTGTCTGATCCCATGTGTATGTATAATTTTTTCCTGATTCAAGGGTATCGGGAACTTGGAGTGCATCTGTTAATGGGTCGTAGAAGCCTATTTCTTCCCATTTTCCTTCTTCGTATCTGTAAAAGGTGTGGGGGTGAACTGTTTTGGTATTCGAGAGAGTTATTCCTTCTTCTCCTTCGTTTGTTATTGTTACTTCAACTGTCTCCCCTGGAAGGTATGCTTCTTCCCCCATTGCTAAGCTAACGTGGATTTCTGCGACGAATACTGCGTTAATCTCTTCATCGTCATACTTTATCATGAATGTAGTGTTTTCTGATGCTCCTACTACTCTTGCACCGATGTTACTGTGCCATCCCCAGAATTGATATCCTTCTGCTGGCTCTGCGGTTAGTGTGATCTTGGAGCCTCTTTCGTATTCCTGAGTGTCAGGTACTGTTAGTGTTTCCGTGTTTTTGGTTATGTTTCCTTCACCTGTTACGTCTAGTGTTACGTTGTGTCCTTGGTACCCTGAGAGGTACCATGTTGGTGATCTTGGTGATTGTTCCCAGTGTAGTACTGGGTATCCCTCGTTCACTTCGGGACCAGAAGTATATTGTGCTTCCCATTCTCTGTCAACGTAATTGATTATGTCCTTCATTTCTTCGGTAGTTAGCCCTTTTCCTCCTGCGCTTGTGGTGGTTTCACTTGTTTCTGTGTCCCAAACTGAGTTCAGCACGAAGTTAGATGATCCATTTCCTACTAAGCCTCCTATGGTTACATCAGTAGGATCTAATTCCCCTATTCTCTGCGTGATTGTTCCCGTTGAGTATGATTCTATTATTGATGGGTTGATTACTATGTTTGGTTCGAGTGTTCCTGCTATTCCTCCCGCGTTTTTTTCTCTTGTTGTAACTTCTGTTCTGGAGTATGTTTTCTCTATTGATCCTCCTCGTGAGTGTCCTGCTATGCCTCCCACGTGATTTTCCCCTGTGACAGTTCCTTTGACGAATGATCTGCTTACATGTCCAACTACCTCTGGGCTTAGCATTTTGGGTCCTTCTAGTGCCCCCACTATTCCTCCAACATAGTAGTTTCCAGTTATGTTTACTCCTTCTAAACCTACTTTTTCTATTGTTCCTCTTGAGGCTCCAAATAGCCCTACGTGGTCTTCTTCTGGTCTATTTATGTATAAATTGCTTATGGTGTATGCTTGTCCATCGAATGATCCTTCAAAAGGTTGTTCTTCATTCCCTATTGGTATCCATCCATCTCCATCGTTCCATGTCTCAGTTTCCCTCGCATCTATGTTGCTTGTTAGTATGTAGTGTGCTGATAAGTTGGCTCTTATCTCATTCAGTTCCGTTAGGTTGCTGATTTCGTATGGGTTTCCTACTGTTCCAGATCCATCGCTTATTTCTGGCTGCGGAGAAGCTTCAAAAGGAGCTAGGGTTAATACTGGTAAAACCAGTGCTAGTACCAATATTGGTATTATTATTTTAGTTATTTTGTTCATTTGGGGATCACCATGTAGAGATAGTAGATTAGTGTATATATTTGTTTCTCTGACTGTTAGAATGTAGTGCCTAAATCCTTCTGAAACGAACGATTGTAGTTCCTACATCCCTTTGGAACAAGCGATTGTAGTGCCTAAATTCTTATTTTGATCAAACTTTTTTGTTCAAAAGTTTGTTGTAGTGCCTAAAAGTATTGGTTTAGAATAGGTGTTTTAGTTTTTCCTTTGCTTTGTTTGACATCTCTTCAGGTGTCCATAGTGGATCTGTTTCCAGTTGTACTTCTGCTTTCTCTATTCCTTGTGTTTCTTCTGCTTTTTGCTTTATGTTGTTCATGATCATCTGTGCCATGGGGCACGCTGGCGTGGTGAGTGTTATCTTTATCTTGGCTTCTTTGTCCTTGATTTCTATTTGTCTTATGAAGCCTAGGTCTACCACGTTTATTCCTATGTGTGGGTCCTTCACTTGCTTTAGTTTTTCCTTTATTCTTTCCTCGAGTTCCATTTTGATCCCTGTGGGGGGGTTAGTGGCCCCGCTCGGATTTGAACCAAGGACCTCTGACTGTCTCAGACCTGCACTTCTTTTTCATACTTTGAATCAGAACGTGCCTTATAAGGTCAGCGCTCTAACCAGGCTGAGCTACGGGGCCATTTTGTGTGTTGGTCCTAAGTGTAG
>PWMI01000012.1 GCA_003558235.1 Candidatus Iainarchaeum sp. | reverse complement strand
TACAGACAAATGTGCGATATGCAATGAACTTTATCTGTGTACGTGAGTTTCTAAGGAATCCTGTTTTCGGACTGGGATTTCAACGGGATGTCTCTTTGATCCATGAAGAACTCCAGGGATGGGGCGGAGGCGGCAACGCCCACAGCATTTTGGGCGTGTTTGCCGATATGGGACTTCTAGGAGGGATTCCCTTTGCCCTGTTTTGGTTCCATTTGTACTGGTCGACCTACAAAAGACTAAGGAAAACCCGATCACGACGGTATGATCCTGAAAGACAGGTATTGGATGGTATGGTCATTGGCCTTGCGTTTCTTGTTCTGAGCCGTTTGTTTTTATATTTCCATGCCATGTCCAATGAAATATTTTTTATATGGCCTGCGCTGGTATACATGATCTCGGCGAATACAGAAAGAGGCAAAGAGGAAAAGTTTTCCGCATGAAAGTGCTGATCTTCATGACACAATTTATCCGGCTGAATGGCGCCGAACGGCTGGGCGTGGAATTGGCTGAGGCCCTCAATAAACGCGGTATCCGGGCGGACATCGTTAGCTTATACTCGGAGGCCATACCAAGGGCATCCGAAGCCAAAGAGGAACTCCTTCGCCGTGGGATTCCATCGGTGTTTTTCCTCGGATTGCCAGTCCATCCTTCACCCTTTCGGTTGATCCCGGCGGCCGTTGCCTTGCGTCGTTTGGTGCGCAAAGGAGGACACGATATCGTCGAGACGTCGCAAATATCACCCACGGTAATCGCCCTTTGGACGACTTTATGGGGGCCAACTAGGCATATCGCTGGTTTGCACCATGTCTACAGCAGAAAACTCCATAATTCACTATATCAGCGATTCTGGAGATGGTCGACTAAGGTCAACAGACGCACACAGTTTTACGCGATATCAGATTATGCTCGGAGGGCGTGGTTAGGGTATTCCCGGACATCGGCCGGACGAACGCGACGGATCTACAACGCAATTCCTGACGAGTGTTTTACTGTAGTGCCGGATCGCAGCGGAGTTCGCGATGAATTCGGTATCCCGCGTGATGGAAGGATCGCCCTGTACGTGGGACGGTTGGCTGCTTATAAAGGCATAGACACCGCATTGGACGCCCTACTACCAGTTCTGGACGCACACCATCTGTATTTGCTTTATGTAGGCCCTCCAGACTACTCTGTGGCAGACACGAAGCAGATGATGGAAACTGTTCAGCGACGGATTGCGGAGACAAATCTCGCCAAAAGAGTTCTGTTTGTTGGATCACGAGATGACGTGCCTCGGCTAATGGCAGCAAGTGATATATTGGTGCATCCAGCACGAACGGAAGGCTTTGGATTGGTCTTGGTGGAGGCAATGGCAGCAAGTCTGCCCCTTGTGGCTAGCAATGTTGAAGGGATTCCTGAGGTATTGGAGGGGACAGATTCAATCATGGTTCCGCCCGACGATCCGGAAGCGTTGCGTCAAGCAGTTCTAAGAACGCTGTATCGTTCACCTGAGGAAACTAACATGGCAGTTGAAAAGGGTCGTAGACGTGCCGAAGACTTCCGGCAGAAGAACCGGATTGAAGCAATGCTTCGACTATTCCAAAATACAATAAATAATTGAAAGACAAAAAGGGAGTTAAATGGAATCGCATAAAACATTTGACGAAATAACGATATTCCTAATCGGACCTTTTCCTCCTCCTTACGGAGGCACATCACTGCTATTGCGGTATCTGTATGAATTTATTCAAGAACAAAATAAGGCCAGAACTCATACCTTAAATACCCTGCATGTGCGAGGTCAAGGCATCAAAGGTCTAATTCGATTCGCCAAAATGGTTCTGGAAATATATAAGATATCAAGAAAAAGTGATGTTATTACGCTTCATTGCAGCACCACAGCAATCCATATCATGGGCTCACTAACGTATATGGTTTCATTGTTAACAAAAAAACCACTTATTGTGCGTAAATTTGCGGGTGATGATTACCGTGATACGCTTGGAGCTATTGGCTCTTATGTTACTAGTTTTGTGCTACGTCATGCTGACTTATGTTTGTTTGAAACAAAATCGTTAGTAACAATGGTCAGCAAGAGAAATATAGGATCAGTCAAATGGTATCCCAATAACCGACCATTGTTTACGAGTGTTGATCTTGAAAGGAGTTCAAAAAATATATGTACCAGATTTATATTTATAGGAAGAGTTTGTGAATCAAAAGGAATGCGTATACTTGCAGAAGCATCCAGAAAACTATCTGAGCATATAAAAATAAATGTATATGGTCCTTGGTCCGATGACCTTGAAAGTGATCTCTTTGATGATTGCCCCCTGATTGAATATCATGGGCAAATTGGGCCTGACCAAATCTTCCAGGTTTTACAACAAAATGATGCAAGCATACTACCAACCTTCTACAAAGGAGAAGGCTATCCTGGAACTATCATCGAATCGTATTTTGCAGGTCTGCCTGTAATCGCAACTCATTGGAAAGCAATTCCAGAAATAGTCGATGAAAGTGTTGGTATTTTGGTTGAGCCCGGAAATGCCAATGATCTGGCCGAGGCTATGATTCGTCTATCGCAGGATCATGAGCTTTACAAAAGCCTTTGTGCCAATACCCGAAATAAGGCACAATTTTTTTCAACTGAAAAATGGGGCGATTATTTTGTTAAATTATGTTATGGTCTTGTTCACAAAAGAAGTAGATAGAACCATCTTATATGATTCGTGAATATACCTATGGAGGTAAAATGCGTATTATTTACCTTCACCAGTACTTCAACACCCCCTTAATGACTGGCGGAACCCGTTCATACGAGATGGGCCGACGATTGGCGGCACATGGGCATGAGGTCCATCTCATCACAACACGGCGTGAGGGTGAAAGTCAGGGAGCAGGATGGGAGGTAACAGAGGAATCCGGTATCACGGTGCATTGGTTGACCGTACCTTATTCCAATGCCATGTCTTACAGGAAAAGGATGACTGCGTTTTTCCGTTTTGCGGCGGTAGCAGCGAAGCGCGCAGCATCGCTTGAGGGGGATGTGGTATTTGCTACCAGTACGCCGTTAACCATAGCCTTGCCGGGTGCCTACGCCTCGTGGCGACGCAAAATCCCTATGGTGTTTGAAGTGCGGGATCTATGGCCGGAATTGCCCATTGCGATGGGGGCCATCCGCGGTCGGTTGCCTGTCGCATCGGCCCGTTGGTTGGAACGATTTGCTTATCGCCATTCAAAAGCTATCGTTGCCTTGTCTCCCGACATGAAAGCCGGGATTGTGCGTGCAGGATATCCAGCAGACAATATTTCCGTTATTCCCAATAGCGCGGATCTCGATATGTTTCGCGTAGCGCCCGAAATCGGCCAGGAGTTTCGGCAACAACACGAATGGTTGAAGGACCGCCCGTTTGTCGTGTATGTTGGAACCTTGGGACGTATTAACGGCGTTGAATATCTTGTGCGTGTTGCTAAAGCAGCGCAATCCATGGCCCCTGAGGTCCGTTTTTTGGTGGTGGGTAGGGGTGCTGAACAGGAATATATTGCTCAAGAGGCAAAGGCTTTGGGAGTTCTGGGGAGTAATTTCCATATGTTACCCCCCATGGCAAAACAGCATGTTCCGGCAGTCCTGTCGGCAGCGGATATAGCGACTTCTTTATTCATTCCATTGCCCGAGATGTGGGCCAATTCGGCAAACAAGTTTTTTGATGCACTTGCATCCGGAACGCCTGTGGCGATAAATCACGACGGATGGATAGCGGACCTACTACGTAAACACGATGCGGGATTAGTATTGGATCCCCATGAAACGGAGCAAGCAGCAGAAGCATTGATTAATGGGTTACGGAACCGGGATTGGTTGATGCGTGCTGGACAGGCAGCCCAACGTCTTGCGGAGGAACAATTCTCTCGAGACAAATTAGCTTCGGAGCTTGAACATGTGTTAATTAAAGCAGTGGAATCATAATAACTCCCCTAGGATCTTACAAAAATGGCTCAATTGGATAAGCTGGTATATACGGTTAAGAAAAGGGTTCCTTTCGTTTTTCTAATATTGGAGAAACTCTCCGCCTTTATAGCTGCTGTTGTTTATAAAAACGCTATACAGACGGCAAGACAGCACTCAACCGTCACAGGTTATGTACAAGGGGAAGAAGCCGTAATTCGGTATATCACCGTGGATGATGCCAACGCCCTTATAGACATGCTAGATGGCGTCGATGAAGATCATCTGAAATATTTCCATCCCCACGGTTTGGATGCAAAGTCAATACCCGCCATTCTTCGACGGCAAGATATTATGACGTATGGATTGTTCATCGATGACAAAATGTACGCCTATGCCATACTGAAATTGTTCCCCACAGGAAAGGCATATCTTGGGCGATTGGTAGCGCCCGAAATGGCGGGAAAAGGGATTGGAAAATTTCTTGCAAAATACCTATACTACCAAGCGAGTTTGCTCGAATTTCAAGTTTGTTCTACCATTAGCCAAAAAAATCTTGCTTCGTTGAAATCCCATCAAGCAGTGAGACCTTATCAAGTTGTATCTAAGTTACCAGATGATTATCTTCTAATAAAATATGAACTGGATGAGAGCGACAAATCGCCACCTGAACTGTGGATTGAGTAAGGACTACAGATGGGCAAAGAGTATCCAGATTGGCCTTGTTTTTCCGATGATGAAATTAAAGCTGTAACATCCGTACTCGAGTCTGGAAAAGTTAATTACTGGACCGGAACAGAGGGACGGTGTTTCGAGGATGAATTTGCAGCATCGGTTGGATGCCAATATGGTGTAGCATTGGCGAACGGTACAGTTGCACTTGAGCTAGCACTTAAAGTTTTGGGATTAGAGCCAGGTGATGAGGTTGTGGTACCCCCACGAACATTTGTGGCTACTGCAAGCGCAGCAGTTGTTCAAGGTATCATCCCGGTATTTGCTGATGTTGATCGCGATAGTGGGAATGTAACCGCAGATACGATCGCACAGGTATTGACGCCGCGAACCAAAGCAATCATTGCAGTACATATTGCAGGATGGCCGTGCGATATGGACCCAATCATGCAACTGGCCCATGAGAATGGTCTCAAAGTGATCGAGGATTGCGCCCAATGTCACGGCGCCATGTATAAGGACCGGCCATGCGGGTCGTTTGGTGATATCTCATGTTGGTCTTTCTGTCAAGATAAGATTATGACAACTGGTGGCGAAGGCGGAATGCTTACAGTTAATGATGAGACACTATGGGAACATGCATGGTCCTATAAAGATCATGGCAAGAATTATGATGCCATTTATCGCCAGCCT
>PWMI01000083.1 GCA_003558235.1 Candidatus Iainarchaeum sp. | reverse complement strand
CGGTTTTGGTAATCGCTAAATCAGCATCAAAGCTTAGAGGTAGCGGACCACAGAAGGCGCCGTCGGTGGACGGGGATTCCGGCGCGGAACTGACAAGCGTTAACGCTCCGGTACCGGGCTCAGCAACAGTGCCGACATCCACGGCGTAAAAGCCGGAACCGTTGTTATCCTGGATAAAGATACCGCGTCCATCGGACCAAATGGCCCCGACGGATAATCCATCTCCACCCACTGGATACTCGTAAACATCACCGTTGCCGGGATCGATCCGCCAAAGCCGTTGATTCCCCCAGCCATAGATATAGCCATTCAGGAAATCGATATCTCCGAGGTTCATCGATTCCGTTAAGGTTAGAATCTCAGGTTCTGAATCCAAATCATTTACATCAATCTTGAAAATCTGGTTATTGCTTAAAGATCGCTTGACGTAGAACAATCCGTCATCAGGGTTGAAAGCTCCAGCATTGAAAGGTTGCACATCACTTGCCTCAAATTCAGCCACGTTGCCCACTTCATAAGCCACCCCATCGGTTCCAATCCGGTATAGTATGTCGCGAAAATCATCTTGTGTTCCCATTGCATATACGAAATTGTCAGCTGGGTTTAAGCCGATAGCGTTATACAGCTGTCTGGTCGATCCGGTGACCGGAAACTCAAATGGGTTGTCGGATGTATCGATTTCAATGAAGTCAACCCATGGCGAACCAGAAGTTCTTCTCATGGATAAAAACAGTCTTGGGTCGCCGCCGCAGTCCCATGGTTCCACATTAACAGAGATTTGAAATGAGCAGGATGTGGGTATTGGACGCCCATTAATTTGAATGTTGTCAAACCGGTTGTTGCCGGCTAAACTTGTAGCTCCGGTCAGGACAATTCGTATGGCGAAATCCGGATTGTTGCTCACCACTGAAATGTCAGAAAAGTCGACCCGGATAACCTGGCCGGCAGTCCAGCTATTGGAAAAGCCTGATATGTCTACAGTCTCGCGTGTCACCCAGTTGGTTCCATCAATAGTGTACTGAATTTCCTGGGTGGTAAAACCCGTGCCGGTGCGCCGCGTGGCATAACTGAGTTCAATTTCTTCATAACCGGTAGTCGGCGCGGTTATGGTAAAGTGCCTGCCATTGTTTTCCTCGTCATTGGGTCCTCCGCGAGGAACAAAACTCCCTCCATTTACTTCCCCGTCAATGCCATTGATGGTGGTCCCGACAAAAGAGTAGGCCTGGGAAAATGTATAGGTGATTTCTCCGTCGTCAATCTGAGACGAAACGTGAGAATAAATGGGTTGATCCCAATTAGTAAAACTATCTGGAACATCGTCATTAAAATTCCAATAATGTAGCAGTGATGTCGGTACCGAAGGCGGTGTGTAAGTAATGACATGATCATTTGGCCCGGCCGTGGATGGATCAAATACGTATCCGCTGGAGACGTCACCGGATACGCCAGGGCCGCTGTATGTACCGCCAGGCGGAGTGGCTTCATCAAGAGTTATTGGGGCGGCGTTGACCAGGACAATTTTATCGGCTGGACAGGTGGTTTGGGAGAGGGCGTTCTGACAGAAAAGAAAAGTCAGGATGATTGATACAATAATTATCAGAGAATTTGATACATTTCGCATTTTGCTCCTCAATTACCGGAGATTTCATCAATAATGAAATCCCCTTCTCGCAGGCAATTATTTACCCGCAGAAATTTAAGGTCAGCCGACCATTAGTTATTATTCCTCTTAACAATTTTCAGTTTTCACTGGCAGATGGGCCAGGCATGCATTCAGGGCTCGCATGGGCAGTTCGGGTTCCCAGAACCTGCGATTAAACCTCTAACAGAATTCGTCGATATACTCTGAAAGGTATTTGTGAGAGACTCCATGAAATGTTCCGTTGAGAAACTGTTTCGAGTTCCCGATAACTATGTGCACCAGCCGAAGCCACTTCCCCGCTTCTGCTGCAGGGGTTGCCTTTTTCTCGTGTTCGTGGCTCTCGGAAATTGAATACAGGGATGGAAGCGCATCCGCAGGACTTTTTTGTCCAGGTTTCAGATGATGGTTCAAAAAATCACGAACACTATCTTTGGTGATTCCGTTTAGAGGCATTTTTTAAAAAAATCAATTACTTTTAGGCGTAATTTGAAATTATATTTGGGGGTTGAAGTGAATGCAGTCCTGGTTGCTTTGATCAGGATGATTTGACTGGCCTGGTTGAGGATACACAGGGGCAAGACTACGTGCATCAGTCCCCGCCTCACATAATCTCAGACTATCTCCGTCAGTCCTGGATATACAGGCTATCAACTTACCGAGACAGTCCCTATCCCGGCTCTATGCCCATCAGACCGCACCTACCAAAACCAACGCCATTTTCTGGGGCTGGAAACTGAAATTACACCAAACTCTCGTGACTGACAATCCATGCATTGGCTGAACAGAACATTACGCCCCCCTGAGAATTTTTTGCCAGCCTAACAGCTCATTATTATTGACTAAACCCTTAAAGCTTAGTCCTTCGTCACATTTTTTTGCAATGGTGGACTTAATTTTTTGTCCAATTCTCCCATACTTGACCATGAAGCATTCTACAAAAAAATCAGAGGGAGATTGGCAGGAGTACAGGGTTCTGAGTTCTGTACTGTCTTTAACCAGCATAATCTTGGGGGGTGGCTTTTGAACAACTTTATCTCCCAAGAAAAAAAAGATATACAAACCCCTGAGGAGGTTGCCCAATACCTGCGCAAAAGTTGTAGTCGGATCTACAAAAATTGGCAGAAGCTGGGCGGCGTGAAGCTCGGGGGTTCTCTATTTTTCCCAAGTAAGGAGGACCTTTATGAGCGTTTTTTTCGACAAGAAAAGGAAGGGGTGGAGGTAAGACTTCGTCCTCAAAGGGCAGAGACATCATGCCTCCCAGTACAAAACCAAGGTGGAAGCAAGAAACGCGGAAGCCGAAAAAAGAAAGGAGTTGAAAGAGAAAGGGAACAATCCCCATCAGCAGACTCAGATCGACATGGTCTTCTTAGAGTTGGTGAATAAGAGGCTTGACTATGTAGAGTCCTATAATTCAAAAAGCCATTATCAGGAAATGAAGTACATGGCCAAACGCTGGGTAAAGGCATGGGGCAGGAAAATGAGTTCAGAGATTACACCTGAAATGTTTCAGCAGTTTATTCTAAGGCGGGCCAGGGTTTCAAATCATGTTGCCAACAAGGAGATCAGGTATTTGAGGGCATTGTTTAATTTTGCCAAAAAGTGGAAGTGGCTCAAGGAAAACCCTTTGGACGGCTTTGAGTTTCTTCCGGTTGATAAAAAGCTGAAACACGTGCCTAGTCCTGAAGACATTGAGAATGTGATAAGCAAGGCTGATCCTGATACCCAAGATTATTTACGGACCATCAGGGAGACCATGGCCAGGGTTAGCGAAATTAATCGCTTGACCTGGGACGATGTTAATCTTCAGGATAAATATGTTGTTCTTTACACTAGGAAGAAAAAGGCGGGAACCTGACCCCAAGGAAGATACCCATGACTTCCAGGTTGTTTAAGATCATGGAAAAGAGGTTCAATGGAAGGGACACAACAAAAAAATGGGTTTTCTGGCATACTTACTATGACCGGAAGGAAAGACGATTTGTTGCTGGCCCCTTTCAGGACCGAAAGAAGATCATGACGACCTTATGCAAGAAAGCCGGTGTAAAGTATTTCAGGTATCACGCCTTGAGGCATTCCGGTGCCTCAATTATGGACAGCCTGAGGATTCCAATAGGATCAATTCAGCGGATTTTGGGACATGAGAACAGGACTACTACGGAGATCTATCTACACAGCATCAGCGATAGCGAGAGAGTGGCGATGGATATATTTGAAAAAGGGTTTCCTGAAAAAGTCCCACCCGAAGTCCCACCCATAGTGGATGGAGTTACGGATTATTTGCAGTAAACCATTGATTTTACTGGCGCGCCCGGAGGGATTCGAACCCCCGGCCTGCGGATTCGAAGTCCGACGCTCTATCCGGCTGAGCTACGGGCGCGTAAAGGAAAGAAGCGCAGAGTACATACATTTTTCAGAATAATCCATTGATATTTTTTTATAGTTGTTAACTAAAAAACGATATGATAATTTACTTTTCATTGGCACATAACGCAACTGTTTTGTTTGTCGTTTGTTGACCGGGTTATTTATTTGGTTAATTTCATATTAATCAGAATATCTGTTCTGTAGATTTTTCCGGAGAATTATGATGAAATCATCTGTATTTCCTTGTTTATACCTGCTTTTCCTGCTGCTTCTTGTTCCAGCTCACAATGTTGTTGCAGGGGACGTTCTTGACCTTGAAGCTACGGTAATAATCGGGCTTGAGCGCAACCATTCCCTCCAGGCAGTGCGCGAGGCTCTCACGGGTTCGGAATATGGGGTAAAATCCGCAAGAGGAGCCTTTGGCCCAAGATTCAGTACTTCATACTCCTACACTCGCCTTGATGAACCTTTAAGCGGTTTGGGCAGGGAAGCCGGGATAGATCCCAGAACCGGGGAGAGGATCACGGGTTCCAGAAATGTTTGGACATTAAACTTCAATATCGATCAACCGCTGTTCACCGGCTTCAACATCCTGAGCAGCTTCGAAAGGGCCAAGCTTGGCGAGGAGCAGGCGCGTTCGCAGCTTGCCAGAGCGGAGCTTGAGCTTGTCCTTGAGATACAGAACACTTTTCTTGATCTGCTGGCAGCCAGGGAGGCCGTGCAAGTGGCTGAGGATTCATTGACCAGGCTCAGATCCCATCTGACTCGCAGCCAGTCCTTTTATGACGTTGGCCTTGTCCCCAGGCTGGACGTGCTCCAGGCCCAGGTGGATGTAGCCCAGGCCGAGCAGGACCTGATCTCCGCTCAAAACAGTGTGGACATCCTTACGGCCAGGTTGAACATGCTGTTGAACCTTCCTCTGGAAAAAGAAATACTTTACCAGGGAGAACTTGAATTTATCCCGTTTCCCCTGGAGTTTGAAGAAAGCAGGGATTTTGCGCTTAAGAACAGGCCGGACATATTCATAGCAGACAAAAGTATACAAATTGCCCTCAAGGACGAAAAGATCACTGCCAGCTCATTTTATCCCCAAATTGGAGCCAGTTTCAATTATATCAGAAGAGGCGATGACCCCAGCGTAAGCGGTACCAGGTTTCAGGACGCAAGCGAGTGGCGTGCAGGGGCGCAGCTTCAATGGACCCTTTTTGAATGGGGAAGGACTTATTACGCGTATAAACAGGCAGGTCAGAATACCAGACAGCTCATGGCTGAATATGAAAACCTGGTATCCACCGTGGTCTTTGAGGTCAAATCAAGCTATCTGAACATCAATGAAAGCCGCCAGAGGATTTCGGTTGCCAGGCAGGGTCTGGAAGAAGCCAGGGAAGGTTACCGTATGGCCGATGCCCGT
>PWMI01000060.1 GCA_003558235.1 Candidatus Iainarchaeum sp. | reverse complement strand
GTGGAACGTGATCGTAGAGGACGGATGCGATGTCTATGCCCGTGCGGTCGTGCGGCTTAAAGAAAGCTTCGAATCGGTCAATATGCTCCGCCAATGCATCGAACAGATGCCCGAAGGTGAGATCGACGCAGGTGTGAAGTCGATCCCGCCCGGCGACGGCATAGGCCATGCCGAGGCGCCGCGCGGGGAAACATTCCACTTCGTGCGATCAGACGGCGCGAACCGGCCGGTGCGACACAAGATGCGGGCGCCCACGTTTATGAACCTGCCTACATGCAAGGAAACCGCCGTCGGCGAGTCGGTGACCGACGCCTCGCTTATACTGGCCTCGGTCGACCCGTGCTATAGCTGCACCGAAAGGCTCTGCGTGGCACACGACATACAAGGGAAAAACCAGCCACTGACAATGAATGAGCTCGTCCGCATGTCGCAGGAAAAAACCAAACAGATGCGTAAGGAATGGGCCAACCACAGAGGCACAGAGAACACAGAGAACGGCAACGGATAAAGGAAAAGGAATGGATAAAAACATCATAACCGAAAAGATTATCGGGGCTGGTATTGAGATTCATAAGGCGATTGGGCCCGGATTGCTGGAATCTGCTTATGAAGAGTGTATGGCCCATGAAAGGAGGAAAATCCTATGACTTTTAATATAATTTTTTCCCTTAGTAGTTTTTTACGCTTTTGCGTTCTCTGTGTCCTCTGTGCCTCTGTGGTTAGTACTTTGTAGGAGAAGGATAAATGACAACTGAAACAGCGCTTTTACTGTCGATCCTGCTCCCGTTTGCGGCGGGATGTGTGGTTTTGATTATCCCGCGCCGGGCCGGGTGGCTTATCAGGGACATCGCTCTGCTGACCGCCGCCGCGGCGGCGGTGGCCGCAGTGCGTCTGTTCAGGGAAGGCGAGTTCGCATGGGGACCGCACTGGGCGGGCGGAGAACCGGTATTCGGGCTGGACGGCCTCGGTGCATTCGTCCTGCTGGGCATAGCGTTCTTCTCGCTGATTATCACTCTCTATTCGATCGGTTTCTTAAAAGACAAAGACGTGAGCCCGCCCGGGTATTACGCCTCTTTTCTGTGGGTTATCGGCGCCGCTTTCGCCGCCGTCCTGGCCCGCAACATGATGGTTTTGGTCTTCTTCTGGGCGCTGATGGGGCTGCCGTTTTATCTGCTGATCAACATGGGCACGGGCGCGGCCTCCGATGCGGCCAAGAAAACTCTTATCGTGCTCGGCGGCAGCGACTGCCTGCTTATCTTCGGCGTTGCGGTTCTGTATGGCCTCAGCGGCAGCCTGGACATCCTGCAGCCGGCCTCCGATGTCTCCGGGCTTGGGCTGATAGCGTGCCTGTGCTTTGCCGCGGCTGCTTTTGCCAAGGCCGGCGCCCTGCCGCTCCATTCCTGGCTGCCGGACAGCGCCGACACCGCCCCGGTTCCCGTAGTGGCGCTGCTGCCGGCCTCGCTCGATAAACTGCTGGGCATATACCTGTTTGCGCGGATATCACTCGGCCTTTTCGAGGTCGGCGGCATACTGCAGGATTTCTTCATCCTGATCGGCGCCGCCACGGTGCTGTGCGCGGTGATGATGGCGCTTGTCCAACATCGGCTGCGCCGGCTGCTGGGATTCCACGCCGTGAGCCAGGTGGGCTATATGATTATCGGCATCGCCAGCGGTTCCCCAATAGGCATCGCAGGCGGGCTGTTCCACATGCTGAACAACGCGCTTTACAAATCATGTCTGTTCATGACCGGCGGCGCGGCAGAACGCCATTGCGGCACGGGCGATCTGGATGAAATGGGAGGGCTTGCGCGCCGAATGCCGGTCACCTTCGGCTCGGCGCTTGTATGCGCGATGGCAATCTCCGGCATCCCCCCCCTTAACGGTTTTGTGTCGAAACTGATGGTGTATTACGGACTCGTCGAGCTTGGCGGAAACGGCGGGGCCGTGTGGATCGTCGCGCTGGCGGCCGCAATGATAGGCAGCGCGCTGACGCTGGCGAGTTTCATCAAGATGCTGCATTCCGCCTTCCTGGGCGCGCCGTCCGTCGAGCGGAAAGATGCGGGGCCGTTGCCGAACGGATGGATGGGAGTTCCGATAATTATCATCGCCACTCTGTGCGTCGGTTTTGGAGTATTTGCATACGTTGTGCCTCTGCCGGTGATAGCCGGCGCTCTGCCCGTCGCAGTTCGGGAAGGGCTGCCCGATATGGCGCTTTTGCCCTGGCAGCCGCTGGCGGCGACATTTCTGCTCTGCCTCGCGCTGTTCTGCGGCATAGTTGTGTATTATCTGGGCAGTGTGGGCAGGGTGCGGATCGACGAAGTATATATCGGCGGTGAAGTCGGAGACAGGGCCTCCGCCTACCGCTTCGGCGGCCCCGAGTTTTACAAAACGATCACGCTGCTGCCGTCGCTTAAAAAGCTCTACGCAGACGCGCAGAGGGGATGGTATGACATCTATGAACTGGGCTACAGGTTCACCGCCTGGGTCACGCTGCCACTGTGCAGGGCACATTCCGGACTGCTGCTGACATATGCGGCGTGGTGTGTGCTGGGACTTGTCGTGCTACTGTGGTTGCTATTATAGAATTGAAAATTAGTATGTTAATTGTGATTTTCTTGTTTTTATAGCTGTAAGTGTTGTTTGAATAACAATTTGGTGTTAGGTGGCGGGTGCTGTGGCCGTGTCCACTTCGTCCACTGTCGTCCACCAGCAACCAGCAACCAGCAACAAACAACTGCTTTTCCGGCTCGTCCGGGTTATGAATTATGGAATAGGATTTAGGAATTCGGAGGCGAGAACATGCCTGATCTGATCATATGGATACTGATATTCATGATAATCGCGGCCGTGGTGTCGCTCTGGACCGACGATCTGCTCTCGGCGGTCATCGCATTCGGTGCGGTGGGGTTTGGCAGCAGCCTGCTGTTCCTTCTGCTCAGCGCACCCGACCTGGCCATTACCCAGATCGTGGTGGAAGTGGTTACGCTGGTGCTGCTGATCCGCGCCACGATAGCGGTGGGCATACGCACGGCCGGCGGCTCTCGGGACGTGTTCGGCGTCGCTGCGGCCGGTGCGCTTGTCCTGATATGGAACGGTTCGCCGACGCCCCTTCGCTCACTTACCTCGGCGAGGGGCTCAGAACCACCGGTTCGGCCAACATCGTGATGAGTGTACTGATGGATTTTCGGGCTTATGACACGCTGGGGGAGGCATCGGTGCTCTTCGCGGCGGTCCTCGGCGCCCTGGCGCTGCTGCGCAAAAGAGGCCGGCAAAGCAAAAGCCCGGCAGAGGGCGCTCCGGCCGATTCGTCCGACCGGTCTGACCAGTCCGACTTGTCTGACATGTCCGACAAACTAAAAACGGAGGGCCACAATGAATGACAGAAGCCTGATAGTGGAGACGGTTACCCGCTGGGTAAGCCCTTTGATATTTCTTTACGGCTGTTACATCGTGCTGTTCGGGCACCTCTCGCCGGGCGGCGGTTTTCCCGGCGGCGTAATTCTGGCCTGTGCATTTATCCTGATACTTCTGGCCTGGGGACGGAAGGCCGCATTGGGAAGCCTGCCTTTTACCCCGGCGAAAGTTCTTGAAAGCCTGGGAGCCCTCATATTCCTGGCAAGCGCCGTGCTCGGGCTGGCGGTGACCGGCATATTCTTTACCAACGTCATCCAGCACCGCTGGCCGGGCGAGCCGATGCGATGGCTCAACGCCGGCAATATCGTCATCAACAACATAGGAGTCGGTATAAAGGTCTGCGCCGCACTGTTTCTGGTCATGCTCGTGCTGAGCGTGCTGCGCGTGTGGGCCGACGCCGACAGTGAAATGGAGTCGATGGAGGAAGAGTGACAGATGGTTTATATCCTGTGCACAACATTGCTTCTGGTCGGGCTTTTCGGTGTGCTGACGCAGAAAAATCTGATCAAGATTATCATATCGGTGGCTATCATCGAACAGGCGGTGATCCTGTTTCTCGTGTTTGCGGGATATCGCAGCGAGGGGATAGCACCAATTATGACCGATCCTGCGGTAGAGGCGGCGGCTTTTGCACGCCAGGCGGTCGATCCACTGCCGCAGGCGATGGTGCTGACGGCGATCGTCATCGGGCTCGGAGTGCTCGCACTCATGGTAGCCATAGCGATGCGAATTTACCACGTGCACGGAACATATGACATCACGGAAATACGAAAACTGAAAGGATAATGGGGAAACTAATTCATAATTCATAATTCGTAATTGATATCAATCCTCCTTGGAGCAAAAAACGTTATGATAAATCTGCTGCCATTAACGGTTGTCATTCCGCTCGGGGCTGCTTTTGTGCTCGCGCTGGTGCCGAAAAGATTCCCCCGCTGCGCCGATATTCTGGCTAACGTTACAGCAGCGCTCCTGCTGGGTGTGGCGCTCATGCTGTACGGACATGAGGGGACATACGCTATAGGGGCGTGGAGTCCGCCGGTGGGCATAAACTTCATGCTGGACGGACTGAGCTGGCTGATGCTCATCACCGTGGCGGCGATCAGCCTGGCCGCGACGTTGTTTTCAGTGCGATATATGGATACTTACACGGGCCGCAGCCGTTATTACGGGCTTTTCATGCTTATGGTGGCCGGGATGAACGGAGCGGTGCTGAGCGGCGACATGTTCAACCTGTATGTTTACATCGAGATTGCCGCCGTGGCCTCTTACGCCCTCGTTGGATTCGGATGTGGTTCGGAAGAACTCGAGGCGGCATTCAAATACGCCGTTCTTGGCGCGATAGCCTCTGCTTTCATCCTGCTCGGCGTGGCGCTCCTGTACGTGCTCTGCGGTACGGTCAATATGGCCCATCTCGGCCACAGAATGATGGCCGGTGATGTGATGGCCGAGGCGCCGACGGCTGTACTTTTCGCCGCCGGACTGATGCTGATGGGTTTCGGGCTGAAATCCGCGCTCGTACCGTTCCACGCCTGGCTGCCCGATGCGCATCCTTCCGCCCCGGCACCCATATCGGCCATGCTCTCCGGCGTGCTGATCAAAGCCATCGGCGTCTATGCGCTGATCAGAACCGTCTTCGTGGTGTTCGGAGTCACCGAACAGCTCGGGTGGATCATAGCGATTTTGGGCGTGCTGTCGATGGTCGTTGGGGTGCTGCTTGCGCTTGCCCAGTGGGATTTCAAGCGGCTGCTGGCCTATCACAGCATTTCTCAGATAGGCTACGTGATGCTGGGCATAGGCGTGGGCGCCATGCTTGTGGCCAGAGGCGTGCAGGCGGAGGTGGCCGCCCTGGCCATCGTCGGCGGGCTGTATCACATGGTCAACCACGCCGTTTTCAAATCACTGCTTTTTTTAAGCGCCGGTGCGGTGGAATACACTACGGGCACCCGGCAGTTGAAACGCATGGGCGGGCTCAGGAAGCGGATGCCGCTGACCCATGCATCCTCGCTGGCCGCCTCCTTCTCCATCGCCGGCGTGCCGCCGCTGAACGGATTTATGAGCAAGGTGATCATCATCCTGGCCTGTGTGCTGGCCGGATATTACGTTATGGCGTTCGCCGCCATTATCGTGAGCATCCTCACACTGGCCTCGTTTATGAAGGTACAGCGCTATGCATTCTACGGAGAGCCGAACAAGCGGCTGCAGCCGGGCGGTGAGGCGCCCGCACTTATGGGCATCCCCATGGTCGCGCTGGCCGTGCTGTGCCTGGCTATGAGCCTGCTGGCGG
>PWMI01000070.1 GCA_003558235.1 Candidatus Iainarchaeum sp. | reverse complement strand
ATGAATGAAGGTCCGAGCAAGCCTATCCCTATGGCTTCGGGTCCGAGGTTGGTTCATAGATGGGGAAAACCCTGCTACAGTTTCAACAGTAAAAGAAAGCTTGCGGCTTTCTCAATACCAGTTGATCCTACTGGAGGGTACTGCTATTGAAGTTCGATTAAGTCATGCAAGTCGGAGAATTCATTTTCTCGGCGGACCGCTCAGTAACACGTGGATAACCTACCCTGAGGACGGGGATAACCTTGGAAAACTGAGGATAATACCCGGTAAGGTAAAGATACTGGAACGTTCTTTACCCTAGATGCTTCGGCGCCTTAGGATGGGTCTGCGGGAGATTAGGTAGTTGGTGAGGTAAAGGCTCACCAAGCCGATAATCTCTACAGGCAATGAAAGTTGGAGCCTGGAGAAGGGCACTGAGACAACGGCCCTAGCCCTACGGGGTGCAGAAGACGCGAAACCTTTACAATGCGCGAAAGCGTGATAAGGGGACTTCAAGTGACTCCGTGAAAGCGGAGTCTTTTCTTAAGTGTAAATAGCTTAAGGAATAAGGACTGGGCAAGACTCGTGCCAGCCGCCGCGGTAACACGAGCAGTCCAAGTGGTGCCCACGAATATTGGGCTTAAAGCGTTCGTAGCCGGTTAAGAAAGTCCTTAGTGAAAGCCCAAGGCTTAACTTTGGGAAGTGCTAAGGAAACTGTTTAACTAGGGGACGGAAGGAGTTACGGGTACTCTTGGGGTAGCGGTAAAATGCTGTAATCCTAAGGGGACCGACGGTAGCGAAGGCGCGTAACTAGGACGTGCCCGACGGTGAGGAACGAAGGCCAGGGGAGCGACCCGGATTAGATACCCGGTTAGTCCTGGCTGTAAATGATGCAAATTAGGTATGCCGTGGCCCACGAGGCTATGGGATGCCGTAGGGAAACCGTTAAATTTGCCGCCTGGGGAGTACGGTCGCAAGGCTGAAACTTAAAGGAATTGGCGGGGGAGCACCACAAAGGGTGGGGGCTGCGGTTTAATTGGATACAACGCCGGAAACCTCACCGGGAGCGACGGCAGATTGAAGGTCAGCTTGAAGAGCTTACCGGACAAGCCGAAGGGTAGTGCATGGCCATCTTCAGCTCGTGCTATGAAGTGTCCTGTTAAGTCAGGCAACGAGCGAGACCCACACTGGTAGTTGCGACCTAGTTCATTGCGACCTAGGGCACTCTACTGGGACTGCCGATGGTAAATCGGAGGAAGGAGTGGGCGACGGTAGGTCTGTATGCTCCTCTATCTCCCGGGCTACACGTGGCCCACAATGGCATGGACAACGGGATGCGACTCCGAAAGGAGAAGCCAAACCCTTAAACCATGTCTCACTTCGAATCGAAGGCTGAAACTCGCCTTCGTGAATCTGGAATCCTTAGTAATCGCGAGTCACTATCTCGCGGTGAATGTGTCACTGCTCCTTGCACACACCGCCCACCAAGTGAACCAAGCAGAGCCTGGGTGAGGTTTTATGAAATAAGCATGGAATCGAACTTAAGCTTTGTGAGGCGCGCTAAGGTGTAACAAGGTAGCCGTAGGAGAACCTGCGGCTAGATCACCTCCTCAATACACCAGGAGCAACGCTCCTGGTACTCTGTAGCGGGGACCTAAACATCTATGAATTGACTGAAAAAGGGGCCCATAGATCAACGGAAGATCGCTTGCTTTGCAAGCAAGAGGCTTCGGGTTCGAAAAAGGCATTGAACTCAACGCTCAATGCTTGCGAAAATCCCGATGGGTCCATAGCAGTAATCTTTACTGCATCATAGGGAACGATGAAGATCGCGATCAATAGTTGCGGTCGGAGAGCAAAGTAAACAATCATGTTTACGATGATGCCGTGTATGTAGGAATAAGCTGGAAGTCCACCTGGAAACCATTTGGTGGATGGCTCGGCTTGGATACCGATGAAGGGCGTGTCAAGCTGCGATAAGCCTTGGCGAGACGCATGAAGTCTTAGAACCAAGGATCCCTGAATCAATCCCACAGGATGGGGAACGCGGTGAATTGAAACATCTTAGTAGCCGCAGGAAAAGAAAACAAATTAGTGATACCGCTAGTAGGGGCGACCGAAGACGGTGGAACGCAAACCGAACTTCGAACGGTAACGTTCGTTGAATGTGGTGTGGACCTGCTTGAACCTCAGAGCAAAGTTGAAGTGAACTGGAACGTTTCGGCATAGAAGGTGAAACCCCTGTAAACGTAAACGATGAGGTCCTTATGCAGGACTCCGGATTAATGTTGGCTGGATGGTCAGCATGAACACGGGAGAACTACCTCCCAACGTTAAATATTATCCAAGACCGATAGTGAACCAGTAGTTTGAATAAAAGCTGAAAAGCACCCGTAAAAGGGGATGAAAAGAACCTGAAACCAAATGGTAATAACGAGACACAGCACGAAAGGTAACCTTGCTGAAGGGAACGAAGTGAGGTAATCCGGTGTTGTGTCGTCAGTCATGAAACACTAGGCAGGGAGTTCATTTCAGTGGCGAGGCTAAGTCGTAAAAACGAAGCCACAGGGAAACCAACGCCTCGTATTAGTTCTTCGGAACTAAATGGAGGAGCGTCTTAAAGGGCGTGAGTCACTGAAGTGATACCCGAAGCCGGACGATCTACTCTTGGGCAAGGTGAAGCCGAACATCAGTTCGGTGGAGGCCTGAACCATTGCTGAGCTCATGTCGCTTGGCTGACCTGTGAGTAGGGGTGAAAGTCCATTCGAGTTCGGCAATAGCGGGTTCCTTTCGATATATCCTGTAGGATAGCCTCGTTGGAGATAGATAATGTGGTAGAGCACTGATTGAGGAGGCAAGGGTCGAAAGATCCACCTTCACTGTCAAACTCCGAACGCATTATCGTCGTAGAAGACGGGAGTTGGGGTGCCGGAGTAAGTCTGGTATCCGCGAGGGAAAGAACCCAGACCTGGGTTAAGGTCCCAAAGTGATAACTAAGTGCATCAAAGGATGTCTGGAGTCAGAGACAGCTGGGAGGTAGGCATAGAAGCCGCCAACCTTTAAAGAGTGCGTAACAGCTCACCAGTTGAGTCTCCGGGCGCTTAAAATAATCGGGGCTAAGTTATCCACCGATACCTAGGACTTCACTTGAAAAAGTGAAGGTGTAGGAAGGCGTTCTGCGGGAGCAGAAGTAGGGGCGTGAGTTCCTATGGATCCCGTTGAAACGAAAATCCTGCCGTGAGTAACAGCTGAAGAAGAGTGAGAATCTCTTCCGCCGCAAGGGTAAGGGTTCCTCAGCACTGATTATCAACTGAGGGTTAGTCGATCCTAAACCATCCCGTAACCCGGAGATGGTGAATGGGAAACGGGTTAATATTCCCGTACCATGGGCGAATCGTTTTAAGTCTTCCTTTTGACGCTTCCGGATAGGTTAAGTGGAGTCATCGCTCCATCTAAGCAGGATATGGAGAGGAAGTTCCGTAATGGAGAGAACTTTCCTAAACTGCGAATGGCCGAGAGGTTTAGCTGAGTCCAGGAGCCCGTGAAAAATGAGGGAGAATAGATTTGTTCGTGATCGTACCCAGAACCGACAAAGGTACCCTAGCTGAATAGGCTAAGGCGTACAGGTTACGTCTCTTAAGGGAATTCGGCAAATTAGTCCCGTAAGTTCGCGAGAAGGGATGCCTGCTGCCCGCAAGGAGCAGTAGGTCGCAGAGACCAGAGAGGAGCGACTGTTTACTAAAAACACAGATCTCAGCCAGCCAGTAATGGTGTGTATTGAGGTCGACATCTGCCCACTGCCGGTACGTGAAGATCCTTTACAAGGGAAATAAGCGCCGGTAAAAGGCGGGCCTAACTCTGAGGCTCTTAAGGTAGCGTAATACCTTGCCGTTTAATTGACGGCTTGCATGAAGGATGTAACGACTCCTCTGCTGTCCCTAAGAGACACCTGGTGGAATCACTTACCGGTGAAGATGCCGGTAACTCCCAGAGGGACAAGGAGACCCCGTGGAGCTTTACTGCAGTCTGAAGTTAAGGTATGGTACTGGGTATAAAGCGTAGGTGGGAGCCTTCGAAGTTGGATCGCAAGGTCTAACGGAGGCAACCCTGTAACACCACCTACTCAGTATTGTACCTTTCACTCGAAAGAGGACATCTTTTGATAGGCAGTTTGGCTGGGGCGGTACGTTCCTGAAAAGATATCAGGAACGCCCAATGGTCAGCTCAAGCGGTTCAGAAATCCGCTGTAGAGAGTGAAGGGCAAAAGCTGGCTTGACTGGATTCCGTATGGAGAGGAATTCAGCCTCGAAAGAGTGGCCTAGACGAACATTGGTGTCCCTCGTAGTGAGGGCCCAATCTGGCAAAGAAGTTACCCCGGGGGTAATGGATTGGTCGCGGGCGAGAGTTCATATCGACCCCGCGGATTGATACCTCGATTTCGGCACGTGCTATCCTGGCGGTGCATAAGCCGCCAAGGGTAGGGTTGTTCGCCCATTAAAAGCGCACGCTAGCTGGGTTTAGTCCGTTGTGACACAGGACGGCGATAACTTCTGGGAGTGTTGATTACCTGAGAGAATGGTCCATTCAGTACGAGAGGAACGATGGGTCGAGGCCACTGGTGTACCGGTTGTCTGACAAGGCATTGCCGGGTAGCTACGCCTCATGGAGATAAGAGCTGAAAGCATCTAAGCTCGAAGCTCTCCTCAAAAAGAGGTAATCATTACCTTATCACCTTGGGCAACTGAGGTGTGACGGTAAAAAAGGCCCCCGTAGAAGACGGGTTTGATAGACAGGGGATGTAAGCACCAAGCTTCGGCGAGGTGTTCAGTTCACCTGCACTAAAAGCCTAAAGGACTTTCAGCTTCCTAGAGTATACGCGGCATCCAATACTTATTTATAAATCGAGTTCAACAATGTTTAGTGGGTACTGGGCTGATGGCTCTCGGGGACTACGCAGCATACGCTTCGAAGTTTAAAACTCCTGAGGAAGCTCTCCCCACCAACAAAAAAGGCTTTGTAAAGAAGCCATTCCGAGAGGAATAGTTAAGGAGCAGAAACGATACTGCTTGAGGTCCTTTAAGGGATGAATTAAATATGACCGGACCTCTAGTCAGGTGAAACGGCCTTTTCAGGTGCAAGGGATTTCCCGCTAAGTAGAATGCCATCGCCCTGGGTTCATTGAATTCAGGGGGCCTTGGAACCTTGGTTTCAAGTGTCAGTACAGAAGGGAGGCTATAGCCCAGTCCCCTTCAAGATCCTTGTTTTAAGTTTGCGTTCAGCTATTGGTTTCCACGTAGTCGTGGAGGTTGACTTCCACTACGCTTGATTGTTCTTTTTCTTTCATGTGTACTCCTATGACTTGGTCGCTTTCTCTAGTTATGGATGAGTTGTGGGTGACGACTACGAACTGCACGTCTTTGCTTGTTTTCTTGAGCATCTTCGCTATTCTTTCGCTGTTTTCTTTGTCAAGTGCCACGTCGACTTCGTCCAGTATGTAGAAGGGTGATGGCTTGTAGTCCTGTATCGCGAATAGGAAAGCCAGTGCTGTGAGTGTTTTTTCTCCTCCGCTCATTGCGTCTATGTTTTTTATTGATTTCCCAGCTGGTTTCGCTTCGATCAGTAGCCCTGTTTCAAGTGGTTTGTCTTCTTCTTCGAGTTCTATCTCTGCTTCTGAGTTTTCTTCCGTGTATAGTTCCTTGAAGCGTCTTGAGAAGTTTTCGTTGAGTGTGTTGAATGCTTCTAGGAACGTTTCTTCTTTCTTGTTTTCCAGTTCCTCTATCATTTCCTCTATGGCTATTTTTTCTTGTGTTAGTTCGTCTTTACGGATCTCTATGTCTTCTAGTTGCTCTTTTTCTTCTTTATATTGTTCTATGGCTTTTAGGTTGACGTCGCCTATCTTCTCTAGTCTTTCTTCTATCTCGGTTAGTCTTTCTTTGAGGTCTTTCTTTGTTTTTTCTAGTTTGGTGATGTCTTTGTATTTTTCGTATTCTCTTTGGAGGGTGTTTTTCTCTGTCTCCATCTGTGCTTTCTTTATCTTGAGGTTGCTTACTTCTTCTTTGAGTTCGTTCACTTGTTCGTTTATCTCGGTGAGTTCTTCTTCTATTTGTCTTTTTTTCTTTTCTTTTCCTTCTTTGACTTTGAATAGGTCTCCGAGGTCACTGGCTTTTTCTCTTGCTTCTTCTTCTTTTTCTTTGAGTGTTCTTGTGAGGGCGTTTCTTTTTTTCCTCAGTTCTTCTTGTTCTTCTTCTTGTTTGTCGTGTTCTTCGTTTAGTTTCTCGAGGCCTTTCTTGAGTTCTTTTCTTTTTTCTATGAGTCCTTTGTTGAGTTCGAAGGATAGTTTTTCTTTCTGGGTTCTTAGGTTTGTTCTTTTTTCTTTCAGTTCGTCTATCTCTTCTCTGAGTTTTTCTAGTCTTTCCTTGGTTTCCTTTATCTTTGGTTGGCTGAGTTTCTCTTTTTCTTCTTTTCTTTCCTGTAGCTTGATGGAGTTTTTCTGCTCTATTTCTTCTTCTTTCTTTTCTAGTTCTTCTTTTTTCTTTTTTATTTGTTCTATTTCTTCTTTGAGTTGATCTGTTTTCTTTTCATCGTCTGTTTTCATTAATCTGTATTCTTCTGCTCTTTCTTCGAGGTTCTTTATCGTTGCCTTGTTTCCTTTGATCTCAATGTTCAAGTCGTGTGTTTCTTCTCTGAGTTGTTCTAGTTCTTCTTCTTTTTTCTTGGTTTCTTTCTTGTTTTCTTGGAGTTGCTTCTCTATTTCGCTTATTTCTTGATCCAGTTTTTCTTTTTTATCTATTTTTTCCTTCGTGATGGCTTCTTTGTCGTATCCGCCTCTGATTATGCCTGTTTTTTCGAGGAGGTCTCCTTCGAGTGTTGCTATCTTGGAGTCTGTGTTCTTTATGTCTTTGAGTGATTCGGTGTCTTCCGCTACTATTGTGTTTCCGAGTAGCGTGTTGACTGCGTCTTCGTACTCTTTGTTTGTTTGTACTAGGTTTCGAGCGAAGTCTATGAATCCCTTTGTTTGGGGTTTTTTCTCAAGTAAATGCACTTCTTCGAGGTCTTTGATTGGGATGAAGCTTGCTTTTCCTATCTTTTCTTTTTTGAGTGTTTTTACTGCGTTTAAAGCGCTTTCTCTGTCTTTTGTGAGTATGTAGTTCAGTCTTTCTCCGGCTAGGTTTTCTATTGATGCTGCGTACTTGGTTGGGTATGTGATGACTTCGTTGAGTGTGCCTATTATTCCTTTTTGTTCTTTTTCTCTGAGTTTTTGGACTATCTTTCCTTTGTCTTTGTTTTCTTTGACTACCTTTATCTCTGAGGTGATCTTGTTGTGTTCTTTTTGCTTGTTTTCTAGTTGTTCTTTCTTTTTTTCTTGTTGTTCTTTTTTCTTGGTTAGGGTGTTCTTTTTTTCTTCGAGTCTTTTTCTTTTTTCTTCGAGTTCTTCGCTTAGTTTCTGTGTGTTTTTCTTCTTTTCTTCTATTACTTGTTTTATCTTCTGGTGTTTTTCTGCGTAGCCTGTTCCTGAGTCTAGTTCTTGTAGTGCTTTTTCCTTCATCTTTATTTTTTCGTGTGCTGTCTGTATCTGTGACTTGTTTTGGTGTATCTCTTCGGTTAGTTGATTTATTTCTTCGTTGAGTTGCTCTATTTTTTCTTGTGTTTGCTCTATTTTTTTTCTTAGGTCGCCTGATTCTTCTTTTATTTTTTTGAACTCGCTTTGTTTTTTGTTCAGTTCTTTGAGTGCTTCTTGTTCGTCTGTTTCGACTTTGTCTAGTTGGTCTTCTTTTTCGGATACTTTGTTTCCTATTCTGCTTATCTCTTGGTTGAGTTCGTTGACTTTGTCTCTGTTTTCGTTGATTGATCTTCTTTTTTGGTTTATTCTTTCTTCTATGACGCTCATTTCGCTTTTTAGGTCTTGTATTTCTTTTCTTATTCCTTTTTGTTTTTCTCCGCTTCTTTCCATTATCTCTTGTTCTATTGCATCGATTTCTTCTTGTTTTTCTTTGAGTAGTTCTTTTTTCTGTTGTCTTTGTTTCTCCAGTTCCTCCACCTGGTCCTTGTTTTTCGCTACTCCGTCTAGTGCTTCTTGGTACTTGGTTTGGAGGTGGTCCAGTTGTTTCTGTAGTAGTGTTGCTTCGTGTCTTTTGAGTTGTTTTCTGAGTTCTTGGTACTCTTCGGCTTCTTTTTTCTCTTCTTTGAGTGCTTTTACTCTTCCTTGTCTTTCGCTGTGTATTATTTCTGCTTGATCTACTTTTTTCTGTACTGCTTCGAGTTTTTTGAGTGATTTTTCTTTCTTTTCATCGTATTCGGCTATTCCGCTGACTTCGTCTATGACTTTTCTTCTTTGGATTGGTGTTTTTCTTATGAATTCGTCTATGTCTCCCTGCATTATTATGTTGTGGCCGTCTGGGCGGACGTTCATGGCTGATAGTAGGTCGGATATTCTGTGTTTTGTTGTTCTTGTTCCGTTTAATCTGAATGTGGATGCTCCTTCTTTGTTTATTTCCCTGGAGATGTTGTGTACTTCTCCTCCTCTGTCTCTCACTTGTAGTTCTACTTCGGCTGTGTCTTTCTTGGAGTTTTTCTTTATTAGGTCTGTGAGTACGTTGGCTCTCAGGTTGCTCATTCTGGCTGTTCCTAGTGCGAAGGCCATTGCATCGAGTAGGTTGCTTTTTCCGCTTCCGTTTGGTCCTACTATTGTTGTGAATCCTTCTGAGAATGGGATTGTTGCTTTTTCGAAGCTTTTGAATGCTCTTAGTTTTAGTTTCTCTACTTTTGCCATCTTGTCACCGTGTAAAAAACTGGCTGTGTGTGTAAAGTAGTTCTATGTTTTAAAAGTTAACTTCGGGTAGGGTAAAAAAATAGTGTTGGGGGAGTGTACTTCCCCCTGTTAATCTTTTCTCTGTGTCTGAATTGGGTTTATAACCCCCATTCTTCGTCTGTTGCGCCTTCTTCTTTCTCTCCTAGCATTTCTTTTTCTATCCCTATACGGTAGTCATCCATGCGTTCCTTACCTCCATTTTTTTCCCTTTCGTTATTCTGTTAGGGGTTTTTTGGGTGTTCATTCACCCAGTTGAACCCTTTGAATCAGTTATAGTAATGGTGATATCATTTATATATGTTTGGGTAGTGGAAGCGTTTAAAATGCTTCAAATGAACATCGAAGGGCCCGGTGATTTCACTGGTGCTCATAAAAAATTGGTGGTGTTCATCATGTGTTCAATTTGTTTCAAGTGTCTTCTTTTGGCTTGATTAAGAGGGTTTTGATTGTGGTTTTCTTTGTTTGGTGGGTTCTGAGGATTTAGAATGAGTGTTTTTAGGCTTTATATCAGTTTTCGGGATGTTTCGATGGCTTTTTTTCTCACTTCTTCTTCGTCCATCGTCTTCATTCTGCCTTGTTGCATGGTTATTTTTCCGTTGACTATGACGTCCTTGATTGGGTTGGAGATTGATAGTGAGTATACTATGTTTGATACCACGTTGTAGAGCGGTGTGTTTCCGATTGAGTTTATGTTGAGGGTTATGATGTCCGCTTGTTTTCCCTGGGTTATCTGCCCTGTTTCTTGTTGTAGGTGTTTTGAGGGGTTTCTTGTGGCCATGTCGAGGACTTCTTGGGCTGTTGCTATGGATGGGTCCCACCTCGAGTGCTTCTGTATTAGTGATGTGATCTTCATAGTTTCAAGCATGTTCAGTGAGTTGTTTGATACTGGTCCGTCCGTTCCGAGGGTGAAGTTTGCTCCTGCTTGTTTGAGTTCTGGGTATGGGCATACTCCTCCTGTTGCTAGTTTCATGTTTGATATTGGGCAGTGTGCGATCGTTACTTGTTTTTTGCCGAGTGTTTCTGCTTCTTTTTTGGTTATCCATCCTACGTGGGCTAGAGATGTGTTTTCATCGAGCACTTCCAGGTTGTCTAGGTGTTCTATTACTCTTTTGCCTTTTTGTTTGATGCAGTCGAAGACTTCTTTTCTGGTTTCGGCGGCGTGGGTGTGTAGTAGTATCCCTTGTTTGTCTGCTACTTCTTTTGATTTGATGTATAGGTCGTCTGGGCAGGTGTATACTGCGTGTGGTGCTATGACTGGTTTGACTAGTTCTTTTTTGGCGTGTTTCTTCGCGAAGTTCTCCGCGTTTTTTATTGGTTCTCTTTTTTGCGTGGATTTTTCTGGGTCGAAGACCGCCCATCCTAGGTATGCTCTTATTCCTGTTTGCTCTACTACTTTGGGCACGTCGTTGAGTGCGAAGTACATGTCCATGAAGGTGGTTGTTCCTGTTTTGATCATCTCGAGGATGCTGAGTTCGGTTCCTATCTTCACTTCTTTTCTCGTGAGTTTGCCTTCGATTTTCCATATGTCTTCGAGCCAGCTGAATAGTTCTTTGTCGTCCGAGTATCCTCTCATGAGGCTCATGCCTGCGTGTGTGTGCATGTTTACTAGGCCCGGCATGATTATCTTTTGGCTACAGTCTATCTCTTGGTCGTAGCTGTTCTGCGTTTGTTCCGTTATTTCTTTTATTCTTCCTTTTTCTATGCCTATGTCTTTGTTTCTGAGTATCTTTCTTTCTTCATCTTGTGTGATGATGTGGCTGCAGTTTTTCAGTAGTATTGTCATGTTTTAACCTCTTTTTACGTGGACCTGAGGGGATTTGAACCCCTGGCCTTTTCCTTGCGAAGGAAACGATCTTCCACTGATCTACAGGCCCTTTTTTCCTATAGTTGTTTTTTGATCTTCTCCCTGGTTTTTTGGAGTTCTTTTTCTTTGGGTGTGTATGTTCCTGTTATGTTGAAGTTGTCTTGTTTTGTTCTTGGTACTATGTGCACGTGGACGTGGTCTATTACTTGTCCCGCTACCTTTTTGTTGTTCTGTATTATGTTTAGTCCTTCTGCGTCGGTGGCTTGATATACTGCTTTGGCTAACTTGTTGACTGATTTATATAGTTTGGCTGTTTGTTCTGCTGTCATGTCCATGATTGTTTCGTGGTGTTGCTTCGGGACTACTAGGGTATGTCCCTTTGTTCTCGGGTTTATGTCGAGGAACGCGTAGTTTTCTTCGTCTTCGTGTACTTTGTGGCTTGGTTTTTTGCCTTCGATTATTTCGCAGAATATACATTTTTTCATGGGTGTTCCTCCTGTATCTATCGCGTTCCGTGAATTAAAACCTGACTTCGCAGGTGTCGAAGTTCTTCTGTATCTTTTTCTTCATTTCTTTCAGTTCTTCGTTGGTGTATGGTGTTACTTCTTGGTACGATGGTTCTAGTGTATTTCCAGGTCTGAACTGCTGTAGGTAGTATCTTTTGGATCCTTTGAGCCATTGACCTATTTTCTCTATGTCTTGTTTGCTCAGTAGTCCTGGGACTACTGTGGTTCGGAATTCGTAGTCTACTCCGCTGTTTTTTATTATTTCTATGCTTTGCTGTATCTTCTTCGGATCTATATTTGAGTTTGTTACTTCTTGGTACTTTTCTTTGGGTGCTTTTATGTCCATCGCTACGTAGTCTAATTTTTTGATGAGTTTTTTTAGTTGCTTTGGTTTTGAGCCGTTCGTGTCGAGTTTTACGAGGTATCCTTTTTCCTTTATCTTGTTTATGAGTTGCTCTAGGCCTGGTTGTAGCGTTGGTTCTCCCCCTGTTATGCATACTGCATCGATTAGTTTTCTTCTTTCTTCGAGGAAGTCATAGAATCCTTGTTTGGGTATGGTTTCTTCTTCTCCGTTCACCAGCGTTGGGTTGTGGCAGTATGGGCAACGGAAGTTGCATCCTCCTGTGAATATCGTTGTGGCCACTTTCCCTGGGTAGTCCACTAGGGTAGTCTTCACTATTCCATGGATCTTCATGTGTTTACGCTCTTTTCGAATGTTTCTCTGTTGTGGAACTCTTCTCTTTTTCCTTTGTTCCATTGTTCTACTGGGCGTAGGTACCCCACTATCCTCGAGTACACTTCGCACTTTGTTCTTTTTTCCGTTGGTATGTCTTTGATCTCCATCAATCTGCACCTCCAAATTCATCTATTCTGACCTGTTTTTGGCCTTTTGTGTCTAGGCCGTATTCATCCAGTCTTTTGTTTCCGTCATTCATTTTATTCCCCCTTTTTGTTCATCTTTTTTATGAGTTCTTTGTCACAGGTTGGACAGTACCTGTGCTCGCCCGGCATGTATCCGTGTTTTGGGCATATGCTGAAGGTTGGTGTTAGGGTGTAGTATGGTAGGGAGTAGTTCTCCGCTATCTTCTTCACCAATCTCTTCGTTGCTTCTTCCGATGGCATCTTTTCCCCTAGGAACCCGTGGAATACTGTTCCTCCGGTGTACTTTGTTTGAAGGGGATCTTGTTTATCGAGTGCCTGGAAGAGGTCGTCCGTGTACTTCACTGGTAGCTGTGTGCTGTTTGTGTAGTATGGTGTCTGGCTTCCGTATACTTCTTGGTTGTATATTCTTAGGTCAGGGTACTTTTTCTGATCCATTCTAGCTAGCCTGTAGCTTGTTCCTTCTGCTGGTGTTGCTTCTAGGTTGAAGATGTCTCCTGTTTCTTCTTGGTAGTCAGCTAACCTGTCTCTCATGTGTGTGAGTACTTTTTCCGTGAACTTTATTCCTTCTTCTGTTCCTATGTCCGTGTCCATGAAGTTGAGTAGTGCGTCGTTCATTCCGTTTATCCCTATGGTGCTGAAGTGGTTTTTCCAGTACTTTCCGAAGGCTTCCTTTACCTTTCGTAGGTAGTACTGTGAGTATGGGAACAGTCCTCTTTCGGTTAGTCCTTCGAGTACTTCTCTTTTTATCTCTAGGCTCTTCTTGGCCATGTCCATTCTTTCATCGAGTAGTTCCATGAATTGTTCTTCGTTTTTAGCTTCGTAGCCTATTCTGGGTAGGTTTATGGTTACTACTCCTATGCTTCCTGTTTGCGGGTCCGCTCCGAATAGCCCTCCTCCTCTTTTCTTCAGTTCTCTCTTGTCCAAGCGGAGTCTGCAGTTGTGTGTTAGTATGCCTGTGCTGCCCACCGTGAACATCGGTTCCGCGTTTTTTGCTTCGAAGCAGTATGCTGTATCGTTTGAAATGTCTTCGATGGTTTTTATCTTTATCCAAAGTTTGTCTTTTTTCTTGAACCAGAGTTCCCCATAGCTTTCTCTGTTTAACTGGTAGATTAGTACAGCGTAGTTGGGTTCTTTGCCGAATCTGCCTTCTCTATCATCTTTGTAGATGCTGGTGGTTGTTCCTAGTGTGGCCGCTAACATATTTAGTGATTCCACCATTTTTTCGGAAGATGTGTATATGCGGTTTCTGTTTCCTCCGTCCGTTGCGTAGTGTCCTTCTATCACGCCTTCTCTGAAGGCTATGGATGTGTCAAATAGTCTTGCGCGGTATCTCTTTTCTCTTCCTGTACCTGAGACGTAGTCCTTGCATAGTCCTACCGCTGCTTTTGAATGTATCTTCAGTGTTAATAGTCCTGTTTCTTCGTGTGGAATTAGTCTGGAGTGGGCTCCAAAGTTCTCTTCAGCGATGTTGATTAGTTTTTTGGCTAGGTTCTTTTTCTGTTCTTTGCTTAAGGAGAAGGTGACTGTGGTGTTTCCGTCAAAGGAGCCATCACCTGCGAAGGCTCCCACGAAGAAGCCCATGTCTTCCTTTCCACCTGTTTTTCCGGGGTATCTTTTGAGTGAGTATGGTATGTACATCCCTTCACTGAGTTCTTTTCCTTTCAGAACTTCTATTTCACTGTTTTTGTCCTTTAAAACGAAGTTTAGGTGTTCTTCTGTTATTTTTATGGTGTGTTCGTTGTCTAGAGTAACTTGCATCATTTTTTGGTCTTTGAATTTGTTGAATCTTCCTTTGACGAACTTTCCGTCGCTGAAGACCTCGTATTCTTCTTGGTTTGAGTTTCCTTCGTATATGTTTCTTATTTTGCTGTGTTCAAGTCCTCTTCCTCTTGATGATCTTATCAGAACTTTTTCTTCTCCATCGATGGGGCACATGCTTCTGGCGTCCTCTGGATCCATGTCTGAGTTGATGAAGTTGGCGAAGTAGGGTATTCCGTACTTGGAGGTCATCTCCCATATCGGATCGAGCTTCCCGTTGTCCCAATCGAAATCATTGGATATGTTGTACGTTGGAATCGGGAATGTGAATGGTCTGCCTTTCGCGTCTCCTTCCATCATGAGTTTGGCGAATACTTCGTTGAATAGGTCTACTTGTTCCTGGAACTCTCCGTAGGTTCTGTCCTTCAGTTCGCCCCCGATGAGCACTGGCTCGTTCTTCATGTGCTCAGGGACCTTCAGGTCGAGTGTTATATTTGTAAAGGGTGTTTGGAAGCCTACCCTGGTCGGTACGTTCATGTTGAATAGCCATGACTGCATCTCTTGCTCAACTTGTTTTCTGCTGAGGTTGTCGTAGGCTATGAATGGGGCCAGTAGCGTGTCCACGTTTGATACTGCTTGTGCTCCGGCTGCTTCTCCCTGTAAAGTGTATAGTAAGTTTACCAGTTGACCTAGTGCTGCTCCAAAGTGTTTTGGTGCAGTTGTTTCTATCTTTCCCCTTACTCCTTCGAATCCTGAGCTTAGGAAGTCTTTTAGGTCCCACCCTACGCAGTAAGGGCCGAGTACACCCAGATCGTGGATGTGGAAGATTCCTTCTTCGTGTGCTTGTTGCACGTGTTTTGGGTACATCTTTTTCAGCCAGTACTTCTTGATCATCTTCTCGCTGAGGTAGTTGTTGAGCCCCTGTAGTGAGTAGCTCATGTTTGCGTTTTCTTTGACTTCCCAGTCGTCCTTGTTTATGTAGTCCTCGACGGCTGTGACGTCCTCTATGAACATGCCTATTTCTCTTATCTGTTCGTGTTGTTGCCTGTATCTTATGTATGCTTTGGCTGTTTCTGGGTTTGCTTTCTCCATGAGTACGTTTTCAACGAGGTTCTGTATGGTTTCAACGTCCGGTAGTTTTTGTTTTCCTTCGAACTGTTCTTCAAGCCTCTCCGTGACTACACTCGCTAGTTTTTCACATTTTTTCTTGTTTTCAGCTCCGACCGCTTTGGCTGCTGCAAAAATAGCATTGGTGATCTTTGATTTGTCGAATCTTACTATCTCCCCGTCTCTTTTCTGTATCCTCTGAATTTTGCCCATACTTTAGCCTCCTTTCTGTCTTTCTACACTTTACTTTTTACTGGTTTAGTGAGTGATTGTGCCTTTATGAGAGAGTGAAACTGAGTAAAAAAATAAGGAAAGTATGGTTTATAATCTTTCTGATTTGTTTTCGAAAGACCCACTTAATACGGCTATCGTCGGATATACGTTAAACGTCCAACGAAAGTATTTTATATCAATAGGGTGAAGTAAGGGTACCAGTAAAAACAAGGAGAAAGGTGATAAATTGGTAGGAATAAGCGCATACGGAACTGCTATCCCCCTACGTAGAATAAGGGTAGAAGAGATAGCCCGCCAGTGGGGCAAGGACCCATCAAACATAAAGAAAGGACTCAACGTGAAGGAAAAAACAGTGAGGAACCAGGACGAAGACAGCGCAACCCTAGCCGTTGAAGCCTCAAGGGAAGCGATAGAAACAAACGGTGTGAATCCAAAGGACATAGAAGCCATCTACGTAGGATCAGAAAGCCCACCTTACGCGGTGAAACCAACCGCAGGGATAGTAGCAGAAGCCATAAACGCCACACCCAACCTAACCGCAGCGGACCTGGAGTTCGCATGTAAAGCCGGAACCGCGGGAATACAGATACTGATGGGGATGGTTAAGAGCGGACAGATAAAGAAAGGGATGGTGATAGGGACAGACACCTCACAATCAAGCCCAAACAACGCCTTAGAGTACACCGCAGGATGCGGAGCCGGAGCACTCATACTGGACAATGAAGCCAAGATAGCGGAGATAAAGGAAACAACGTCCTACACGACAGACACCCCTGACTTCTGGAGAAGAGAGTCCAAGGAATTCCCGAGGCACGGGGGGAGGTTCACGGGAGAACCCTCCTACTTCCAACACACCCTGAAGTCCACGGAGAGACTACTGGAGATAACAGGGATGGATAAGAACGACTTCGACTACTTCATATTCCATCAGCCGAACGGCAAGTTCCCCCTGAAAGCAGGGAAAAAACTAGGAATCCCACTTGAAAAAATCAAACCCGGGCTAGTGACACCCATGATAGGCAACACCTACTCCGCGGCAACGTTCCTGGGCCTAGCAAACGTACTGGATCAAGCTAAACCAAATGAAAGAATACTACTAAGTTCCTACGGAAGTGGCGCTGGAAGCGACTCATTCCTAATAGAAACTCAACCGGGCATACTAACCTCAAGACCCAAAGAAACCCTAAAAGATAAAATAAGAAGAAAGAAGTACGTGGACTACGGAACGTACGCCCGATACATGGGTAAATTGAAGGAGGCACATCCATGAAAAACAGAGAAGTCGTGATAATCGGAACAGGACTGACGAAGTTCGGGGAAAGATGGAACCAAAGCCTAAGAGACCTGATAGCGGAAGCAGGAGTAAAAGCAGTAGAAGAAAGCAGAATCAAAGGAAAAGAAGTAGACGCCCTATATGTTGGCTGCATGGCATCCGGAAGACTGATCTGTCAGGAACACATAGGAGCCCTCGTAGCCGATCAAGTAGGCCTAAACCCAATCCCTTCAACAAGAGTAGAAGCAGCATGCGCATCAGGAGGAGCAGCACTCAGAACAGGTTACCTCGCAGTGGCCTCTGGGGAACACGACACTGTGGTCGTTGGAGGCGGTGAAAAGATGGCCGACATCTCAACGGGAAGAGTAAACTTCGCCCTTGGAGGAGCCGGAGACCAAGAAACAGAGATATTCAACGGAGCCACATTCGCCGGAATATACGCACTGATGGCAAGAAAACACATGCAGGAATACGGTACCACCGAAGAACAACTAGCGGAAATCGCAGTAAAGAACCATGAAAATGGCGCAAAGAATCCACACGCCCAGTTACGAAGAAAGATCTCGATCGAGGAAGTGATGAAATCACCACCAGTATCAGATCCACTGAAACTGTTTGACTGCTCACCGATAACAGATGGAGCAGCAGCGGTGGTACTCACCACGAAAGAAAAAGCAAAAGGAAAAAAATACATAGAGATAGCCGCCTCGGAACAAGCGAGCGACACACTCTCACTATCAAACAGAAGATCAATAACCAAACTGGAAGCCACGGAGATAGCCTCCAGAAATCTATACAGAAAAACAGGCATCAGCCCAAGTCAACTCGACTTCGTGGAAGTACACGACTGCTTCACTATCGCGGAGATAATGGCGATGGAGGACCTGGGACTCTATGAAAAAGGAAAAGCAGCGGAAGCCGTAGAGAACGGGGAAACACGACTCTCCGGGAAGATACCTGTAAACCCCTCCGGAGGACTAAAATCAAAGGGACACCCTGTAGGAGCCACAGGAGTAGCCCAAGCTGTTGAAGCATACAAACAACTTACAGGTGAAGCTGGAAAAAGACAGATTGAAAACGCGGAGCTAGGATTAGCACACAACGTAGGGGGAAGCGGAGCAACAGCCATAGTAACCCTCTTCAAAAAACAGGAGGCATCTAGATGAACGAAGCAATACCACTAAACTGGAGGAAGTACCCAGAAAGATACCGACTAGAAGGGAGTCACTGCGAAAACTGCGGAAAGGACTTCTACCCAAAAAGAAAGATATGCCCCGATTGCCGAAGAAAAGGAAAAATAATCGATAAAGAGATGCCCAGGAAAGGAAAAGTCATGAGCTACTCAGTGGTCTACGCTGGACACAAAGACTTCGAGGACGAAAACCCCTACCACATCGCACTAGTGGAACTGGACAACGGAGTGAAGATATTCACGCAACTCGTTGACTCCGACGACATCGAGATAGGGTCAAGAGTGAAGAAGGTGTTCAGGAAAATAAACTCGAGCGACGGAGGAGTCATAGCATACGGACACAAGTTCAAGAAGATTCCTGACGAACAAGCAGAGATGTAGGGAAACCTAAAAGGCAGAACTAGTTAGTTCTCCAAAGCCCGTGTATGTTACAGAACTCCCTAACCTTCTCTACTTCTTCTTTATTTATTCTAAAGGTTGCTTCTGGTTTTTCCCCTGGTTTAAGGAACTTTCTATGGCTCTCCCCACCAGATATTACCTGTATCCATTCTATGTAGTGTTCCTGTTCCATTGGGTGTGGATTTGAACCCACCGTGACCTTTATCCCTTCATCTGTTTCCTGAATCACTGGAACGTGTTTCTCCTGACCAACTTCCTCTTTTTTTTCTTCCATTAGAATCATCGGTTGCCCGCAGCAGACCAGTTCCCCGACCCCTGAGTGTATAACTTCGACTATGTTTCCACATACCTTGCATTTGTAGACCTGGTTCCTCTGTGTCATGATCTCATCCCCCTAATTTTTTTGAGTGCAGGGAAAGGGATTTGAACCCTTGAAGGCACTAAGCCACTAGGTCCTAAGCCTAGCCCTTTTGACCGCTCAGGCATCCCTGCATAAGCAAAAATGCTCCGGCCGGGATTTGAACCCGGGTCTCAGGCTGTCTCCAATCCCAGGAGAGATTGAAATCACTCAATCCATTTCCAGACACCGAAGAAACAAGATTTCTCCGTGCATCAAGCAACAGGGTCGCTCGATGAGATTGCGAAAGGCCCGAATCCTTGGCCGCTAGACTACCGGAGCAGCTGTCAATCAAGTCATCTTTCTTACCTTAAAAACCATATTATTAATAAACTCGAGCATTAAAAAGATTACCGGTTATGACGTTAAAATAAGTACTAAGCCACCCTCAATTAATTGAAGGAAAGTGAACAAAATGACCTCGGAAGCAGCAGCCAACAGAAGACTGAACAAAAGAATATGCATGAAGTGCTACGCACGAAACCCAATAAACGCTGAGAAGTGCAGAAAGTGCGGTTCAAAGCAACTTAGAAGAAAGAAGAAAGAAATAAGGGCAGTCTAAGCCCAATTAACTCTTTTTCACTTTCACCGAAGCACCATCAGGGACAGTGACTCGAGCCCTTCATTCGACAAGGACGACTTTTTCTTGAATCATGACTCAAAACCGAAAGACTTATAAATCATGATTGTATCATGATAGTTGTGATTTGTTTCAGGATACATCGAGACGGATCACGACAAGAACCCAACCTTGAAAAGTAGAAAAGTTATCCACCCAAACACCCCCAAAGAAACAGGTGATTGGTAGTCAACCACTCCCCCAAAAGGCTTGGGAAAGACCTAAACAGATGATGCGATGGCCGAAACAGGAATAGAACCCCAGGATGAAACAGAGAAAGAGTTTCAGAGCCTGATGTTCGATGTCAAGTACGACAAAGAAAAGTTCAATAACCCTGAGACAATCGGCCTGCTGATGTACAGGTTATCCAAGCAAAGGAAAGAGACAAACCACCTGTTCAGTGAAATATTGGATAAACTAGGCGAAATGGAGAAGACGTTCAAAGCGAGTAACACGGGAAGAGTCGAACAAAGTTTCCAAGTGGACGAGAAGATGCTTTCGGACGTCGACAGAAAGATCTATGGATACATAGATGAAAGGGACAAAGTCGATGCAGCTGAGATCAAGGAACACCTTGGTTACAAAGGAAAGAATGCCGCCTCTGCACGACTCAATTCACTCTACAAGAAAGGCTACTTGAACAAGGAACGCGTTGGAAAAAGGGTTCTTTACTGGGCCAAGGGACAATAATCCACCTCCACCCCCCTCCCTTGCCCGCTAATTCTAACTAAGCTAGCGACAAATCCACTAACTCAATTCTAAGAAGAATTAAACAATTAAAAGCAGCAACAGCTCACACTAAGGAAAAAAAATAAAAAGAAAGAGGGGTTTTACGGGTTTATTAATGGAGGAGGAACTAGCTAGAATCCCAAAGTTGGTTCTGTACGTAGTCAAAGTATGCTGTTACTTTGTAGTAGTTGAGTTCTTCTCCCATGGTTATAAACGTCTCTATAGCTGTTTCGTTACCTATAGTACTAACGTTTCCTTGCCATTCATAAAAACCATCTTCGAATTCCCCGCGTATAAAATCTTCCTCCGAGGTATTTTCCGCTTCCACTACGAACTTTATGGCTAGGTCTATTTCTGTTCCTAGTTCAAAGTCATTCGTGTAGTTGTACACTAGCTTGTTCTCCATTTCTTCCTTCACGTAGTCTCCCGTTCCGTTTAGCAGATCATCTGTGAATGCAACGCGGGATCCATCGATCCATAGTTCTCCTATTACAGTGTAGTCCTCAAACGAGAGATTTTCTTCTTCGTTTATATTAACACTTGTGTTTGTGTCAATATTGTAGATTTCTGTGTACTTACCTTTGCATGTGAAGGACACGCTTGGTAGTTGTCCGTGCACTACTTCGTATGTTACTCCTTGGGATACTCCATGTGGATTTTCTGACGAGAAATTTACCCACTCTATGTTGTAGGCTCCTACATCGGAAAGATTTAATGTTCCTACTTCTTGTGTTCCATCGTATACTGGTACTTCTTCTATGTCTATTGTTACTCCTCCGGTATTTCTGACTCTTACATTAATCTCTTCAACACCTAATAAACAGTCTTCTACTGTGAAGGATTGTTGTACTGTGTCTACTCCTGCTGGTTTGCTGGCTAGTCCTCCTACCCAGTACCATACTCCTACTGCTGCTATTACTGCGATTGCTACTAGTAGTACTACCGCTATTACGGGTGATACTCCTTTGTCCATATTAATATACACCTCCTTTTGGTTGATTGTTTGGTATTTTTTACTTGTCTTCACGCATCATGGGGATGCGTGTTCTTGGTTTAACTTGATTTCTGGGTATTGAATGTGTTTTTTATTTATAAGGTTAACTCTTGTTTTCTTCCTGTTCTTCTTTCACGAAGTACACTGGGTTGTTCTTTGTTTCTTTTCCTTCTTTATTGAGTAGTTTTATTGGTTTTTTCCCTATTTCTTGGTAGGTTTTTAGTGCTTTCATTATCTTCGGTTTTTCTAT